>JAHJKV010000164.1 GCA_018822065.1 Pseudomonadota bacterium | reverse complement strand
TACCCTGCCGTGGAATTGACAAGCGGGGTCTGGGCAGTGCTCCTGGCCCTCAAGTTCGGCCCCGGCCCGGAGTGGGCCGTGTTCATGCTCTTCGGGGCCATCTTCATCATCGCCAGCTTCATCGACCTGGAGTCCTTCCTCCTGCCCGATATCCTGACCATCCCCGGCACCCTGCTGGCCGTGCTCGCCGCGACCTTAGTGCTCCCCGGCCCCGAAACCTGGGACGCCCGGCTCCTGCAGTCGCTCCTCGGCCTGGCCGTGGGCGGTGGGCTCTTCCTGGTCCTGCACTATGGTTACAGATTGCTGCGCGGGGTGGACGGTCTGGGCCTGGGTGACGTGAAGCTCATGTGTCTCATCGGTGCCCTGCTCACGGCCATGGCCTTGCCCTTTGTGGTCATCGTCGGCGCCGTGGTCGCGCTCCTGGCCAGCGTCTTCTGGATGATCGGGAGCAAGAAAGGGGGCAAGACCCCCATCCCCTTCGGTCCTTTCCTCTCCCTGGCCGCCATGACCTGGATTCTCTGCGGCCCCGAGGTCTGGCAGTGGTACCTTGGAGCAATGCGCTAGACCTCCCTGAAGTCGCAACGCAATGTCCAGAAGATCGTGTCCAGGTCGTTTCGAAATATATGTACAATTTCCACTGTCCATGTTATGAAATAGTACCATGAAATATACTAGCTACTGTTTTTTCTTGGTAGAAGATACGCCCTCGTGGCCAAGGCCAGCGTGATAAGCCTGGAACAACAATCTTCCCGGTTGTCCCTTCGGTCCTTAGCGGTCGGGTTCGTGGGCTCCATTGCCGCCCTTGTTGGCCTGGTCCTTGTCTACCGCTATTCCTTCCTCCTCTTCCATGGTCTGGTGGAGGTGTTCAGCGTGGCCGTGGCCTGGTGCATCTTTGCCCTGGCCTGGAACACCCGCCACTTGGCCGACAACAAGTTCTTGCTTCTTCTCGGCATCTCCTATTTCTTCATTGGCGGCATCAATCTGCTCCATGCCCTGGCCTACAAAGGGATGGGCGTTTTCCCAAATTATGACGCGGATCTCCCCACGCAACTCTGGATCGCAATGCGTTACCTGCTAGGGGTTTCCCTTTTGGGCGGACTCTACCTTTCCCACCTGGTGAAAGACGGCAGGATGTTGATCCGGGGGTTCGCGGTGGTCACGGGTCTGTTGCTGCTGTCCATCTTTTTGCGGGTGTTCCCCCAGTGCTACATCGAAGGCCAGGGGCTGACTCCCTTCAAGATCGGTAGCGAATATTTCCTGTGCATGGTGTTCGTTGTTTCCATCATCACAGTAGTGCGGAAGAAAGCGGAGTTCTTTCCTACAACATACTGGTATCTTATCGTATCCATGGTCTGCATGATCATAGCCGGACTCTTCTTCACCTTTTATGTCTCGGTCTTTGGCCTGAGTAATATCCTCGGCCATTTCTTCAGCCTGATTTCTGTTTATTTCATCTACAAGGCCCTGGTGGAAAACAGCCTCACCAACCCCTTCCAGCAGTTGTTCAACGAATTGCGCGAGGCGGAGATCGCCCGCGAGGACGTGGATCGCATCTTGCGCCATGAGCTCAAGTCGCCGCTCATGGGTATTATTGGCCTGCCTCGATTGATGGCCACAGACGAAAACCTCACCGCCGAGCAGCGCAAAATGCTCGGGCTCATCGAGAGCGCCGGACTGCGTATGAAACGGCAGGTGGACACCTCCCTCGATATTTATCACATAGAACGGGGGACCTATGGATATGAACCTGAACCAGTGGATATTATCGCTGTCCTGGGTGAGATCAGGCGAGAGTTCAAGCAGTCGCAGGGCGATCGGACTGTCCTGCTCACCCTGGACGGGCGTTCGGTCAATCCCGGAGACCACTTTACCATACCCGGCCATCCAGCGGCCATGCGTATGCTCCTGGGCAACCTGATGCTCAACGCCCTGGAAGCCAGCGGGAAAGACGATGCTGTCAAGGTCCGCATCACCTCCGGCACCCGTGTCGTGATCCAGCTCTGGAACTCGAGACCAGTCCCGACAGACATGCGCGATCGTTTCTTCGAAAAATATACGACCTTCGGCAAGAGCAACGGTACCGGCCTCGGCACCTACACCGCCCGTCTGGCAGCCAGAGCCATGGGCGGCGAGGTCACGATGGAAACAGACGATGCCCGAGGCACCACCGTAACCGTTACCCTGTCCGGCACGGAGCCGACAGCCCCTGCCTAGCCCCGTTCCCCCGACTTTTCCCACGAAAAAGCC
>JAHJKV010000163.1 GCA_018822065.1 Pseudomonadota bacterium | reverse complement strand
TGACGGCGGCGGCCTACGAGATCCGCGCCCGGTTCGCCTCGGCCCCGCCCACCAGCGCCGAGTACGTGGTGGAAATCTGGTTCGACTATCTGCAGGAGATCGTGCCCGACGACTTCCGCTTTCCGAATTCCGCCCTGCTTGCCTTCCGCATGCCCCACCCCGGCCACATGCCCGAGGTGAGCTGCGGGGTGCGGCGCACCCTGGCCCCGGTCTGGAACCCGAGCACCGAGGCCTGGGAGGACAAGCCGCTGAATAACCTGGCCTGGATGGCCTGGCACGTCACCCACTCCCGGCGCGGGGCCAGGGTGCACGAGAGCCGCATCCTCTACGACGACTTCGAACTGGCCGCAGACTGGTGCGACCAGAAGGGCATCACCGGTTCCCTCTACCTGGACTCGGCCATGGACGCCCGCACGGTCTGGGACCACCTGGGTACCCTGGGCCGCTTCCGGGTGGTGCGCAAGGGCACGAGCATCGGGGTCATCTCCGACCGGCCTGTGGACGCGCCCGAGCAGGGGCTGCTGAGCACTGACGCCAACTCCCACGTGAGCAGCTTCGGCCTTGGCTACCTGAAGAGCCAGGACCGGGCCGACGCCGTGCGCATCACCTATTTCGACAAGGTCAAGGGACGGACCACGATCCAGGTCCTGGGCGAGCACTACCATAACATCACCAACCGCTCGCCTGTGGTTCGGGACATGACCATGCCCGTCTGCGACGACAACGGTGTAGCTGTCCGGGCCGGGCGGTACTGGCTGCGCTGCAACCGCTACCTGGTGCGCACCCTCTCGCGGACCATGCGCATCGAGGCCATCGGCTGCCTGCCCGGCCACGTGATCCAGGTGGCCAGCGACGTGGCCGAGTGGGGCATCAGCTCTCGCATCAAGGCGGTCAGCGAGACTACGGTGACCCTGGGCCGAACGGTGACCCTGGAGCCGGGACTGATCTACAAGATCAAGGTCAAGCACACGGACCGGCTGAGCATCGACGGGCCGGGCGAGCTGCACGAGGAGCGGACCATCGTGGGCGTGGCCGAGACCACGATCACGGACACCCTGACCCTGGCCGAGCCCTGGGCCGACGCGCCCGGCCAGCCTGCCCTGGATGTGGTGGTCTCCTTTGGCGAGGCCGACCGCTACCTGCGGCTCTATCGCGTGACGCGCATCACCCGGTCGTCCCGGCACCTGCGGACCATCGAGGCCCTGGAGTATGCCCCGGAGATTTACGAGGACGAGGGCGAGGTGCCTGCCCCGGACCCGGCCGCGACCGTGGTGGCCGTGGCTGGCCTGCAGGCTGCCATCCTCGACCGGTTGGAGGACGGGCTGCAGAAGAAGGTGGTGCAGCTTTTGTGGCATGGCCGGGCGCTCAAGTGGTACGTGTTCGTGCGCCGCATCGGCGACATCTCCTGGACCCGCCTGGGCGACACCTCCAGCCCGACCTTCAACGCCCGCAACCTCGAGGTCGGGCACTATTATGATTTCGTGGTCTCCGGCACCACCAACCCCGGCGATGGGGAGGCCGTGACCGTGGACTTCCCCCTCGGCGTCCTCTCCGGGCTCATCCAGCAGGTGAGCGAGTATGTGGGCGACGTGGAGGAACTGCTTTTTGAAAACGTGGGCGGCGCTGTCATGGCCGTCCAGGAGGTGATGTAGATGGCGACGCACAGATATCTGACCGGCGAGCAGGTCCACACCCCGTTCCGCTGGGTGGTGGCAGATGCCGACGCCCGGGCCGCCCTTTCCGGCCTGGTGGAGACAGACGAGGACAAGCTGCTGCTGCAGATCGACGACGGCACCCTCTGGGCCCTGGCCGATTCGAGCGGGCCGACCTGGCTCCAGGTGGGCGGCGGTAGTCTGGCCAAGGCCAACACGGAGGAGGCCGAGGCCGGGACGGACGATGACAAGTATATGACTCCGCTCAAAACGACCCAGGCTATAGAGGCGCTGGTTACTCCTGGGGGCGGGTATGAGTTTGTAGGCAAGTGGACTTCGACCACATCCGGTGTTGATTTTTCTGAATACTCTGAAATCATTGTCGAGATTTGCGGTGGCGGGGCGAGTGGCGGCACGGCCCCGGTTTCTAATGGCTACGGAAACGGAGGTGGATCAGGTGGTTATGCGAAGGCGAAAATATCGTCTCCAGGGACATACACGATAACAATCGGTGGTGTTGGTGGAACTTCTTCGTTTGGTTCTCTCATAAGTTGTACCGGCGGGTCTTCTCACACAGCCGGAACTCCGACTGTTGATGTCAGCATTGAAAGTCTTTTGATTACATCTGGGTATGGCTCGTATGGTGCAGCGACACTTAATTCTAACGTTGGTGGGCTTGGTGGAGCGAACCCGCTTGGGGTTGGCGGGACTGGGGGGAGCTACAATGAAAAT
>JAHJKV010000017.1 GCA_018822065.1 Pseudomonadota bacterium | reverse complement strand
CCCATTGTCCTGTTGAGAAATCAAGCCAAGTCAGGCCGCCGGTTCCTTTTGCCGCGTCCCAGAAGAGGGCGGCCAGAAAATTGTTGGTTTTAGCTGAGAGATTAGCGTCTTCAACTACGGTGCCTGGTGTGAGTACCCGGGTCACTTCACGTTTGACAAGGCCCTTGGCTTCACGCGGATCTTCCACTTGGTCGCATACTGCCACTTTGAAGCCCTTGTCCACTAGCAGCGCCAGATAGTTGTCCGCAGCGTGGTGGGGGATTCCACACATGGGGGTCTTGTTGTCGCCGGATTTGTCGCGCGATGTCAGAGCGATTTGCATTTCTCGGGCGGCTATCTCCGCATCCTCGAAAAAAAGCTCATAGAAATCACCCATGCGGTAGAACAGAAGTGCATCAGGATACTCAGCTTTGACGCTTAGATAATGCTCCAGCATGGGAGTGAGTTTTCGCAAAGCCACAGTCTCGTCTATTGGGTAATCTGAATTCTGAAAGTGATGGAATGCCAGTTTTGGCAACGTGGACAGACAAAAAAGAGACTGTCACGGCGAAGTCCACACCGTTTGCAGACAAATCGCTTGATGTTGCGGGCACGGTCCACAAAAAATGTGAGTTGTTCTTCAAAAAATGGTGTCAGGGGCTGATCGTTTCTGGAGAGATGAAACAGCTCGAGTCGGGCCAGCCAAAAATCAGGCTCAACTTCCAAAGAACGCTCAAGCCAGGCCTGGGCCATGGAGGTATATTCGCACATGAGAAGCAGGCGGGCACCATAATAGGTCAGGAGGGGCTCGGTGCGACGTTCCAGGGCAGGCACAATTTGAGATTGGAGTTGATCGTCGCTAATAAAATTAATAATTTCTGTCTGATGGGTGTCGCATTCGGTGGGGTGTGGATGTGCGCTACCGCACTGACGGCGCATTTCAGCGTGGTTGATAAGTCCTTCGAGCAGCACAAAGCGCAAGTCCTTGTCCACGGCGTCGAGTGCTCCGGTCAATGTTCGTCCCAGGCGCTCTGGCTCTCCTCCATCGTGATTCTGGATGAGTTGTTCAAGCCATGCTTCCACAGAGCCGGGATAGGCGCGCAGGGCTTGACGAAGTCTTTTTTCGCTGGTGTTGCCTTCTCCGGAAAGACGGGCTTCGCGAGCCTGAATTACCAGGTAATGAGCTTGGGCAGGGGGGAAATCCAGGTCTGCGTAAAGTCGGGCGGCACGCTCATTGTCACCAGCCTGGGCTGCAAGTTTGGCTTCTTCCTGAAGAATTGCCTGGCGGTCTCCACCTAGTTCGCGTGCCTTTTGGAGTGCATGGGCACTACGGTCTAGAAATCCGGCGCGACGAAAGTCCCGGCCCAGTTCAAAATAGGCACGGGCTTTGAAGGTTTCGTCCAGGCCTGGCCGGACGATCAGGTTATTTCGAATTTGAATAGCCCGTTCGATTTCACCTTGGGAGCGATAGAGGCTTCCGAGGGCAAGGTAGATTTCCACGACCTCGGAATTGTTGCGCACAACCTCAGACAGTTCGTCGATGGCGGCACGGGTGTCCTGGGAGGGAATGAATTCCAGGCGGTGACCCGGACGGCGTTCTTCCGTCATGGTCAGGGGAATCGAGGCGCGTTTTCTAAACGGGTTCCAGTTCACGGTATTTTCCTCAGGCTCCAATAGTTTCGTCGTCGTTCATGACATCGGCATCAAGACCCGAGTTTGTCATGTCTTTGTCTTGCAGGGGTAGGTTGCGCAGAGAAATGACCTCTTCCTCAAGACTGCGAAGACGCTTACGACAGGTACGTAATTGGCTGGAATTTTGAATTTTATCAATGATCAAGAAGAACAGGCACAGGACAATGCCGATGACAAAAGCCCCAACCACAACACCATAAAAGGGGATATCGCGGAGCAGAAATTTGACCAGATAGAGGTCGAGCTTCAAGTCGAGAGACGAGAGCAAGAGTATCTGGTTCTGGATGAAAAACAATGCGGCCAGTCCCAGGCCAAGAACGAGCAGGATCAGTTTGACGTAACGCATGATTACTCCTTGTCAAATAGCTCCGCAAAGAGCGGTTTGAGTCGACTATACGTTGATTTGAGGTGCTCGGGAATGATGGTTGTTTCGCCAAACACGGCCATGAAGGAAGCGTCGCCACTCCAGCGGGGTACCAGTTGCCAATGCAGATGGGCGGCAATACCAGCTCCGGCGGCCTGACCAAGAT
>JAHJKV010000162.1 GCA_018822065.1 Pseudomonadota bacterium | reverse complement strand
GCACCTGAAAAGCCCGCCCTGCCCGTCATCGCCATCCCGACCACGGCCGGCACCGGCACCGAGGCCGACCCCTGGACCGTGATCACCAAGTCCGGAGCCAAGGAAAAGATCGGCTACGGCAACGACTCCACCTACCCGGCCCTGTCCATCGTGGACCCGGAGCTGATGCTCTCCGTGCCTCCGCGCATGACCGCCTACACGGGCATGGACGCCTTTTTCCACGCCGTGGAATCCTTTCTGAACCTGAACCGGCAGCCAGCCAACGACATGCTGGCCCTGGAGGCCGTGCACCTCATCACCCACTACCTGCCCGAACTGGTGGCCGACCCTGGGAACCTGGAACTGCGTACCATCCAGGCCTGGGCCTCCACGGCGGCGGGCATCTGCGAGTCCATTGGCGGCTGCATCTCCCACCACAGCCTGGAACACGCCCTCTCGGCCATGAACACGGACCTGGTGCATGGCGCCGGACTGGTCATGCTCTCGGTGCCCTACTTCACCAAACTCGCAGAACTTGCCCCCGAACACTTCGAGGACCTGGCCACGGCCATGGGCTTCGAGGACGTGGAAGAAATGCCCCTCGAGGAACGCCCCAAGGCCTTCCTGGCCGGGCTGGCCGATCTCATCAAGGAGATCGGGCTGGCAGACGAGAAACTCTCGGACCACGGCTTCACCCAGGACAACGTGACCGAACTCACAGACATCGCCTTCGGCACCATGGGCGGCCTCTTCCCGGTCACGCCGGGCAACATGACCCGCAAAGACGTGGAAGAGATCTTCAGCAAAGCCATCGGCTGATCCAAACCCTTTGACATGATACAACGGAGATCGCCCAGGCGGTCTCCTTTTTTTTTGCAGTTAATCTCAGGGGCTTGAATGAATGTTGCCCAGAGTGTATGGGCAGATACATGGAACAGATCAAAACCATTCCGGCCATGGCAGCACTTCTGGACGATTGTGACCATGCGGACGTGAAGTGTGTGGAAGGCGCGGTGGGTCTGGAGGATTTCATCCGGCGGATGGTCACCCACCGTCCGGCCTGGCTCAAGGGGTTCTATGCCCTCCGGGGCGGGTTGGCCTGGATGCTGAGGCTCAGGCACGCCGAGATCGAAGAGGAACGGGACGCGGATCGGCTTGATTTCGCCCCCGGCGGACTGGTAGGCTTCTTTCGCTCCCTAGACCATGGACTGGGCACGCACTGGCTCGGCATCGTTGAAGACACGCACCTAGCGGCCTGGTTCGGGGTGGTGCGCGAGCCTTTGGATGATGAAATAGCCCGCTTCCACGTCCTGACCGTGGTCAAGCACAAGCACTGGACCGGCCCGGTCTACTTCACGCTTATAAAACCCTTCCACCATCTGGTCGTCTGGATGATGGCCAGAGTTGGGGTGCGAGACTAGCTACTCCAGGCAGAGTACATCATACTCGTCGCCGGTGATACACCGACAGCCGTCCGCCGTGACCTCAAAGGTGTTTTCAACGCCGACCATGCCCTTGCCGCGCACGGCCTGCTTGGGCTCCAGGGCCAGGACGTTGCCCTGCTCCAGGGGGCGGTCAAAGCCCTTGGCGATGGCCGGGTAGCCGTCGATGCACAGGCCGATGCCGTGGCCTGTGAAGGGCACCTTGTTTTCGCCCAGGCCCATGAACCCTTCGCTCATACCGGTCTTCTCGGCCATGTCCAGACAGCCCTGGTAGATGTCCATCGGCAGGATGCCGGGCTTGATGCTCTCGCGCATCCACTCCTGCACGTCGATGCAGAAGGAGTGGGCCGAGGCGATCTCCGGGTCCAGGGACGGCTGAGGGCCGGCCCAGTAGATTTGGGTCTTGTCCGTACAATAGCCTTCCAGGGAAAAGCCTATGTCGCAGGAAAGAGGAGTGCCCGGTTCCCAGGTGACCCCGGCATTACCCATGTAGGGAATGGCCGGGTGTTCGCCCATGACCCCCAGAGGGCCGTTGAATGCTGCGGGATAGTTACCGGAATTGCCCACGGAGACGTGCCCTAGGAATATCTCCTCGCCAAAGGCGTGCATGCGCATCAGCCCCATGTGACCCAGAGAGTAGAAGGCCTCCCAG
>JAHJKV010000161.1 GCA_018822065.1 Pseudomonadota bacterium | reverse complement strand
TGCGGCTGGAAGACCCAACCCATCTCCACCCTGAATCCGGCCTTGGCCGAACAGGATAACGTGGTGCCCTCTCTGCCTTTTAACCTGTTCACGGACACGCTTCAGGAACCGGCAGACATCATCAAGTGCGCCAATCTCCTGAACCAAGAGTATTTTTCAGACACAGAGCTTTGCGACGGAGTTGAAAACCTGATCCGAAGTCTCACCCCTGAGGGAGTGCTTGTCGTCTCCCAGAACAATGCCCGCTTCCGAAACGGAGAAGCCGTGGTCGTCTTGCAGCGCGGCACCCAGGGAGTGTCCGTGACAGAAAAACAGGGCAACCACCCTGTCGCTGCCCTGTTTGTAACTTCCGAGGCTGCACCATGATTATCCGCCCCCGGAGCCTGCTGGCTGGCCTGCGCAGCTATGTCCCTACACTGTCCCACTTCCGGGACATGGGAGGATCAACCACCTCAGCCCGCTACTGCTAC
Organism: Pseudomonadota bacterium; assembly: GCA_018822065.1. GTDB lineage: Bacteria > Desulfobacterota > Desulfovibrionia > Desulfovibrionales > Desulfovibrionaceae > JAHJKV01. Next base: position 1,952 of record JAHJKV010000161.1, on the reverse strand, counting down.
GCGGTCTGGATGCGCCATCTGGTAAAACTCTCCGAGGCTGGCTTAGAAAAAATTCCTGCAACTGTGGCGGAACTCGGCCCAGGCGGCTCCTTGGGCATCATCATAGCCGCGCTTCTTTCCGGGGCTGAACGTGGCATCGGCCTGGACGCCGTGGCCCACGCGGACTCGGAGTCCAACCTGCGCGTCCTAGAGGAGATGGTCGAACTCTTCCGTTGCCGGACGTCCATCCCCGGCCACACCGAGTTCCCTCAACTGCGCCCAGTCTTATTGGACTATGCCTTCCCGGCTCACCTTCTGCTGGACGAGACCCTCACCCAATGCCTTGCCCCGGAACGCATCACGGCCATCCGCCGCGCCATCTACCAAAAGGGCAACCTCCTGGAGTATGTGGCCCCCTGGGGAAACGCCGGAAGTATTGAACCGCAGAGCATTGACCTGCTGCTGTCCCAGGCCGTGCTCGAACATGTCGATGCGCTGGAAACCGTCTACGCATGCATGTCCCGCTGGCTCCGCCCAGGTGCCCTCATGAGCCACGTCATCGACTACCCCTGCCACAATATTTCTTCCCATTGGAACGGCCAATGGGCCTGTGGGCCGCGATATTGGAAACTGGTGCGCGGCAAACGCCCCTTCTTCATTAACCGCAGACCCCACAGCACCCACCTCCAACTCCATGTCTTCAACGGCTTTAAGCCTCTTCTGGTAGAGGTGCGCGTGGATGAAACCGGCCTTCCAGCCCACCGCCTTGCACCGCCATATCGGTACATGGACAAGACCAATCTGACCACCAGCGGTTCGCTGATCATCTCCCAAAAGACCAAAGGAAAAGACTGATGAAGCTACTCTTCCTCATCCGATCCCTTGAGGCCGGTGGGGCCGAGCGACAACTGACGACAGTGACCAACGAGCTTGCCGAGCGGGGACATGAGGTGCACATAGCAGTCTTTTACGGGGGCGGCGCCCTTGAAGCAGATCTCGTCAAGGTCTCGCTCCACGACCTGGAAAAACAAGGACGCTGGGACACTGTCGGTTTCCTGAGCCGACTGGTGCGATTGATCCGCTCCTTGCGACCAGATGTGGCCCACGGCTATTTGGGGACGGCCAACCTGCTGCTGGCCCTGGTCCGGCCCTTCCTTCCGGCCACTCCCGTCGTCTGGGGTGTCCGCGCCTCCAACATGAACCTCGGCCACTACTCTCGGCTGCACCAAGTCCACTTTCGCATGGAACGGTTGTGCTCCGGAGTGCCAATTCGCATCGTCTACAACTCCGTTGCAGGCCGAACCTACGCCGAAGGCGCAGGATTTGACCCTACAAGGGGCATCACAATTCCAAACGGCATCGATACCAAGCGTTTTCAGCCCTGCCCCGCTGACGGAACACGGTTGCGGAAACAATGGAATATCCCTGCAACAAGCCTGCTTGTCGGCTTGCCCGCGCGGCTTGACCCCATGAAGGATCACCCGACCTTCCTGAAGGCCGCTTACCAACTAGCCAGAAATAGGGAAGGGCTGCGCTTCGTGTGTGTCGGTGGAGGCCCGAAGTCCTTCGAACGAACACTGCGCACCCTTGCGAGTGATCTCGGTCTCACGGACCGGCTTGTTTGGGCTGGCTCCAGAGAGGACATGCCTGCTGTTTACTCGGCCATGGACCTGTGCTGCCTATCCTCTGCCTTTGGAGAGGGCTTCCCCAACGTCCTTGGCGAGGCAATGGCCTGTGGCGTACCCTGCGTCACCACAAATGTGGGGGATGCGGCTCAAGTTGTGGGGGAACTGGGGCTTGTTGTTTCACCCGGTGATACCACTGCCCTGAGTGAGGCGCTCGCGGCCATGTCCGAGCGTTTGGAGATGGAAGGCGCTGGCCTGAAGGCAGCCTGTCGTGCCTCCATCGAAGAGAGATATGGCGTAGACCAAATGGTGAAGCGAACCGAAGCCCTGTTGCGAGAGATCGTTCAG
>JAHJKV010000160.1 GCA_018822065.1 Pseudomonadota bacterium | reverse complement strand
CGCCCGGCTGGCCCGCAATCACAGCGTTGCCGAGGTGGTTTCCATCGATTCGGCCTGCACCGGCGAGGGGTGGGTCAGGATCAAGGAATTGGCTGCGGAAACCAAGCCAAACCGGGTGCTCATCGGGGCCTGCATGCCCTACGCCTACATTCCCAAGCTCAAGGAATTGGGACGGGCTATCGGCCTGAGCCCGACGCTCATGGATGTAGTGGACATCTATACCCCGACTTTCCCCGGTCAGATCGAGGACTCTTCCGCCGTGGCGCGGCAGGTCTATACCTCCCTGGCCATGGCCTTGGCCCGGCTGGAGGGGCGTGACCCCATACCTCCACCGGTGACCGTGAATGTGGCCCGCTCCGCCCTGGTGGTGGGTGGCGGGCTGGCAGGTATGACCGCCGCGGCGGCCATCGCGGACCACGGCTACGAGGTCTGCCTAGTGGAGGAGCAAGGAGAGCTGGGAGGCGGAGCCATGCGTCTGACCTCCACCCTGGAGGGGAACGACCCTAAGCGACTCATGGAGGACTTGGTGGAGCAGATGCACAAGCATCCAAACATTCGCGTGCTCACGGACGCACGGGTGGCCTTCTCGCGTGGCACGGCCGGAAAGTTCATGAGCGCCATGGCCACGGACGACGGGCCGCGGACCTTTGAACACGGGGTAACCATTCTGGCCACGGGCGGCAGCGAGGGGCCGGTCTATGACTTTGGTCTGCGCGTGCAGAAGACGGTCATGACCCAACTGGAACTGGAGGAGCGGATCGCCTCCGGTGCCCTGGAAGTGGGGCGTCTCTCTGGCGTGGCCATGATCCAGTGCTGGCGTTCTCGCGACGAGGAACGGGCCTATTGCAGCCGGGTGTGCTGCTCCCAGGCCATCAAGAATATCCTGGCCCTCAAGGAACGCAACCCGGACCTGCCGGTCTACGTGTTCTACCGTGACATCATGACCTACGGTTTCAAGGAGCAGTATTACACCCAGGCCCGCAAGGCAGGGGCAATCTTTATTCGCTACGATCTGGGCGACAAGCCCCAGGTGAGCTTTGAGCACGACAAGCCGGTGATCACGGCACGTGACCCTGTTTTGAACCGGCAGGTGCGGGTCAAGGTGGATATCCTGGCACTTTCCAGCGGCCTGGTGCCCGGCGAAGTGGAGGATATCAAGGAAATCTTCGGGGTGCCCACCAACGTGGACGGTTTCTTCCAGGAGGCCGAGTCCAAGTGGCGGCCACTCGATTTCCTGAAGCAGGGCATCTACACCTGCGGGTTGGCCCATTCGCCCATGGACCTGCGCGAGACCATCGCTTCGGCCCAGGCCGCTGCCTCCCGGGCCCTTCGGATACTCAATGCCGAGACCATTCAACGGGAAAGCGTGGTGGCAGAGGTGCGCCACTCCCTCTGCTCCCTCTGTCAGCGCTGCGTTTCGGCCTGTCCGTATGGGGCCCGCACCGTGAACATGGAAGAGGAGCGCATCGAGGTGGACGAGATACTCTGCCAGGGCTGCGGCAGTTGTGCCGCTGTCTGCCCCAATTCAGCCACAGTGCTGCGGGGTTTCCACGACGCGCCCATGATGGCGGCCATCGACGCCGCCCTTGAGGAATTGTGACCCCAGTGGAAACACGGGAGGAATATCATGCTGCATGAAACCAGACCTGCCGAACCCCTAAGCGGTGTGCGAGACACCCTGTCCGCCTGCATGCAGTGCGGCACCTGCTCTGCCTCGTGCCCCAATGCCGCCTTCATGGACATGACCCCCCGCAAGCTCTGGCGGTTGGCTCAACTGGGCATGCTGGACGAGATCGAGCGTAGCGAGGCCTTTTGGCTTTGCTCCTCCTGCTATACCTGCACCCTGCGTTGTCCGCGTGGACTGCCCCTGACACAGGTCATGGCTGAGATCAAGCGGGTGGTGGCCGTGCACGGGGGGCGCACAGGTCGGCGTCACGGCAACTTCTATCGTCTGTTCCTGAACAACGTGGAGAAGTATGGCCGGGTGCAGGAGTCCACGCTCATGACCTGTTACCTGGCAGCCATGGGCTCACCCTCCCTGGCCCTCTCCTTCGCGCCCGTGGGGCTCAAGCTAGCGGCCAAGGGCAAGATGCATCCGCCTCATTCGGCCATGAAGGGAACCCTCAAGCCGCTCTTTGCCAAGGTGCGGGAAATGGAGGCGCGGTCATGAACTACGCCTACTACCCCGGTTGTTCCCTCACGGCTTCCGCTGTCGAATATGACCTGAGCACGCGTCTGGTGCTGGAGCATCTCGGCGAGCAGCTCACGGAGATCGAAGACTGGACCTGCTGCGGGGCCTCGGCAGTGGAGCCGGTTTCCCGGTTGCTCACCCGGGCGCTACCCGCCCGTAACCTGGCACTGGCCCTGGCCCAGGGCGGCAAGGATACCCAGGTGCTCGCACCCTGTTCGGCCTGTTATCTGAATCTGTTGCGGGTGAATCGCGAGGCGGTGTCTGACGTGGCCTCACGGGCGGAATTGAACGAGGCCCTCTCCAGCGAGGCGCTCGCCTATGCGGGCGAGGTTCGGGTGCGCCATCTGCTGGATGTGCTGCTCAACGACATCGGGGTTGAACGTATCGGGGAGAAGGTCGTGAATCCCCTGGAAGGGATTCGAATCGCTCCCTACTACGGTTGTCAGATTTTGCGGCCATATCCCGTATTTGACGATGCAGAGCATCCCGTCAGCATGGAGTCGCTGCTCCAGGCCATGGATGCGACGGTTCATGAATGGGGCCTGGGGGGGCGCTGCTGTGGGGCCTCGCTCATGGCTACGAACCAGGCGGCTGCTCTCGCCTCTGTACGTGGGCTGTTGGAAGCGGCCCAGGGTGCGGATGCCATCGCCACGGTCTGTCCCATGTGCCAGATGAACCTGGAGGCCTATCAGAGCCGGGCCCTTGACGGAAGTTCGGCCCGGAAGCTTTCCATCCTTTACCTGCCACAGCTGCTGGCTCTGTCTTTTGGACTGGAGTCGAAGCAGGCGGGCATCCACCGGAACCTGGCGGTTTCAAGTGACTTTCTGACCCGTTGCAAGCAACGGGTCTCGGCAGTGGCGTGACCATAAGCAATCAACCCGAAGGAAAGGGGGGCTATCATGTTTAAGGACATCGTATGCGGAGTGACGACAAGTGGAGAGGACCAGTGCGCGGTTGATGCGGCCATCGGGTTTGCCCAACGGTTCGACGCCAAGCTGTATCTCGTGCATGTGGCCGGCATGGCCCAGGGGTGGGGTGACATGGAAACCCTGCAGGCCTCGGGCGAGACCGAGCGCATCAAGGCGGAGATCGCCGAGCGGTTGGCCGCCAAGACCAAGGACCTGCCGAACCTTGAGATCATCTGCGTGCCCGGCATGCCTCATGCCGAGCTTCTGCGCATTGCCCGCAAGGTCAACAGCGACCTCATCGTCATGGGGCCGCACACCGAGGAGTTCGCCGAGAAGCGCTCCAAGATGTGGGGCATGGCGGGCAGCACCTTGGAGAAGGTCAGCCGTCGGGCCAAGAGCCCGGTGATGATCGTCACCAAGGAAACGCCTTATGGGGAGCACAACTTCAAGCACATCCTGGTGGCGACGGATTTCTCCGAGCAGTCCGAATGCGCCGTGAACTATGGTGGCCAAATGGCCCGGCAGTACAAGGCGCACTTGACCGTGGTCCACTGTCTGAATACCGAGGGGATCACCGGGCAACTGCCCGAGGACGAGGTGAAGCGCGTTCTGACAGACACCCGTGAGCGGCTGGCCGAGGAGTATGTTGAACGCCTGCGCGGTGTTGACGACTTCAGTTTCGAGGCCCTGGCAGGCAAGCCTTCCATGGAGATATTGAAGCTCAGCAACGAACTCCATGCTGATCTGGTGATAATGGCCCACCACTCCAAGGAGACCGACCCGGAGAAGGCGTTCATGGGGTCCACCGTGACCCAGGTGGCGCTCAATTCTGAAGTGCCGACCATGAGCGTGAACAAGCACTTCGACCTGCGGTGCGGGCTTATGTATGAGCAGGATGGCACCACCGCCGACCAGGCGAAGGTCGCCGAACCGGTCATCTAGGCGGGCGAGACGAAGACACGTGTATCTTTCCCACCCCCCTGAATTCGGGGGTGGGACTTGGCTGAAACGACAGCAAGACAAGGAGAACGGCCATGGCTGATGCCACAATGGAAACAACCAGAGCGACTCCGATGGTGGTTCCGCACCAAAGTGTCTTTCTGGACAAGGTCAAGGAGTTGCTGCCCGAGGGCGGCAACCTGTCCATGTGCCTGACCTGTGGACTGTGCTCATCAGGCTGCCCAGCTTCGGGTCTGCATGACATGGACCCGCGCAAATTCCTGCGGCTCTGCGCCCTGGGTCAGGATGAGGAAATCACCTCCACTCCCTGGGTATGGATGTGCACCATGTGCCAGCGATGCGTGTATGCCTGTCCAATGGCGATCGACATTCCGCGTCTGGTCTACGAGGTCCGGGCATCCTGGCCGCGCGAAACTCGGCCCAAGGGGATTCTAGGTTCCTGTGAACAGGCCCTGAAGACCGAGGGAAACTCTGCCATGGGTGCGCGGAGCGAGGATTTTCAGTTCGTGGCCGAGGATATCCTTGAGGAGGTCAAGGAGACCCAGGAAGGTTGGGACGACCTGGCGGTATCCTTTAACCGCAAAGGGGCCACCTATTTTTTGAACCAGAATTCCCGCGAGCCCGTAACCGAACCCGATGAGATGGTGCCCCTTTGGAAGATTCTGCACACAGTGGGTGCGGATTGGACATACAGCACCGTGGGTTGGGCCGCTGAAAACTACTGCATGTTCCTGGCCGATGACGAGGCATGGGAAACCGTTGTTCGCAACAAGGCCAAAGCTGTGGACGACCTGGGGTGCAAATACTGGCTGAACACCGAATGAGGCCATGAAATGTACGCAGTCCGGGTCGGACTGCAAAAGTTTGGAATTAAGCATAATTTTGAGATCGAATCCATCATCCGCCTGTATGCGCGGTGGATCAGGGAAGGCAAGCTGTCCGTCAGTTCCGATTGGAACAAGGACTTGGGCATAACCTTCACTCTTCAGGATCCCTGCCAATTGGTGCGCAAATCCTTCGGCGACCCGGTGGCCGAAGACCTGCGTTTTGTGGCCAAGTCCGTCGTGGGCGAGGAGCATCTGATCGAGATGTACCCCAACAAGTCCAACAACTATTGTTGCGGCGGAGGAGGTGGTTACCTGCAATCTGGCTACACCGAAGAGCGTCGGGCATACGGAGCCATCAAGCTCAAGCAGATTCTGGACACCGGTGCGGACTATTGCATTGCACCGTGCCACAACTGTCATTCGCAAATCCACGACCTCATCCACCATGCGGGCAAGGACATCCCCGTGGTGCACCTGTGGACGCTTATCTGCCTGTCCATGGGCATTTTGGGCGAAAACGAGCGCGGTTATCTGGAAGAGCGTCTGGCCGAACTGGGGTTGTAGGGAATCAGGGGAAAGGGGCTCGACCTCCCTTGACGTGCGCAATGGACAGGCGCGATCAGACGGGGCCAAAGGTCTGAGCGCTGGATAATAAAAATAGACCGTTGTCTTCCAAAAAGGGGAGAAAACCACGGCCCTGGTTATTGTGTGCATCCGCGTACTGGGATAAAAGGGATACGGAACCGCAATTATTCGGGGCCGTGCATGTTTGAGTGCTGGGCCTTCAACTCTTAGTCCCACAAGGAAAGTCAGTAATGTCTGCCAGTATTTCCCAGGAGAAATTCGAACAAGAGATGGACAGTGGCGAAGAACCGCTAGTCCTAGATGTGCGACGCCGCGAGGACCGTGAAAAGGATCCTCGCACCATCGGGGACGCCCAGTGGCAGGACCCCACCGCAGTGGATGACTGGGCAGACGACCTGCCGAGCTACCGCCCTATCATCGTTTACTGCGTCCGGGGAGGGGCGGTCAGCCAATCCGTCCAAAAAGCCCTGTCCCTGGCCGGGTTCGAAGCCCGCTACCTTGAAGGCGGCCTGCAAGAATACAAGGGAAACTGACCCAAAAAAAGAAAGACGGCCTGATACTCACTGAACTTCGATTTGCGCATATGAAACTCCTGTCCCTTTTGGGCCAAAATTCTTTACTTGGCAATGGACCTAGTTTGCGGGGCATTGCAGGGGAGGAGCAGGCTCCGGTGACTGTCGGGGACTACATCAAAATCGTGGATGACGAGATCGTCGGGGCCACCCCGGCTGAACTCCGAGATCGCGAAGTTTCCGAGCATGCGGCTCATATTCGCAGAGTTGGGGGGCCAGGGGGGGAGCACCAAAGCTTCGGATCAGGGCGTGTCGTCCGAACAGACGGGGTGGACCCGGTTGCGTCCGAGGCGCTTGGCTTCGTAAAGCATCTGGTCGGCGGCCTGGATCAGACTTTCGGCCCCCCGCTCCTCCCTATATTGGGTTTCGCAGGCAACTCCGAAGCTCAAGGTGACCTGGCTGGCTATTGGCGATGATTCATGAGGAATGTCAAGATCCTGGATCATTGTCCGCATGCGTTCGGCAACGATCAGGGCTCCCTGCATTCCGGTGTTGGGCAGGGCGGCCACGAACTCCTCTCCGCCGTAACGGCCGACAATCTCGGTCGGGCGCTTGGGCGCTTCGGACAGGGTCTGGGCCACGAGCCGCAGACACTTGTCACCCTTCATGTGCCCGTATTGATCATTGTAGGCTTTGAAATAATCGATATCGACCATGATCACCGACAGGGGCATTTTGTCGCGATAGGCGCGTTTCAATTCGGTTTCCAATACCTCGTCGAAATGGCGGCGGTTGGGGATGCCTGTCAGCCCGTCGATCGAGGACAGATGCTCCAACTGTTCGTTCAGAATGTTCAGGTTTCCTTGCATTCGGTCCGACATCTTGACCAAGCGTTTGGCCTGGTTGAGAAGCTTCATGTAGTGTCCGAGAAGCGACTGGAACTCGGGCAAGAGAGGGTTGTCTACGTTGTCGGGGCTTGCCGCGAGGTCTTCAGCATGCCGGATTATCGTGGCTTCACGCTTGAACAGGTCTTCGGTCATGTTTTCAACCGTTTTCAATTTTGACCAGATTGAACGGAAGGAACTCCAGATCCTCCTGAAATTCCTCGCCGCACTCCTGGGCGGTTTCGTTCTCACCGAGATATAGCCAGTTGACCGTGATCTTCCCAACTTTCTGGAAGGTCTCCTCAAGGACGTCGAAGAGGTTCATCAGCGCCTTGGAACTGCTGCTGTTGAAGTAGCTGACGTTCAGGTTCACGGTCAGGGGCTGGGAATTCAGGTGGCCAAGGTTGTTGTTCAGCCATTCGAACATCGGGGCATAGAACTTCACAGCGTTTTCCGGATAGGACTCGCCCACGATTTCCAGCACGTTGTTCTTCGGGTCGAATTTGACCAGAGGAGATGATTTTGTTGCCTCGATGTAGAGTTCATCCATGGCACGCCCCCTATATCACGGCTTGTATGGACAAGAAGTTGTGCCGACCTTCCACCGAGGACGTCAGGGTGTACTCAATGGGTTGGCTGGCCTTGCGCGCCGTTTCGATCAGCCCCAGGCCGGCGCCTTTGCTTCCCTCGGGCGGGCTCAGTTTGCGCTGCTCCTTGTAAAGGGCCTTGAGTTCTTCCTTGTCCATTTGCTTGAGTGTGTCCAGAAGTCCCATGATGCGCTCGGTATCGTCCTTGTGGATGTGATTTCCGCTCACAATGTAGAATTGTCCGTTGGTTTTTTGACCGACAACGATCATGCCGAAGCGCAGGTCGCCGTCAATTTGTTCGTCTTTGTTCACTTTTTCAGCGGAATAATTGACCACGTTCTGCATCTGTTCCACGAAGATCGAGAACACCCGCTGAGAAACCGTTATGGTCGTATCCGCCAACTCCATCTTGTGCCTGAGAGCCGCGCCGATGCCTTCGACCACGCTCTGGGAAATCGGCCCGATGAAGCAGAAGAGAATCCCTTCATTTTTCAACGTCTTGTACAATTCGTACATGTCTTCAATCATCCCCGTCCCCCTTCCTGGCACTTGAATCCCACGACGGTTATGTCGTCACGTTGTTCCTGGTCGCCCTGGTACTCAGACAATATATTTTCAAGCACCAGCTTTTGCTCCGAGAAGGGCTCATGATGGCGCTTCTGTATGAATTCTGCAAACCGGGTCCTTCCAAAGGGCAGGCAGCTCTCTCCTCCTACCTGGCCGATCAGTCCGTCCGTGGTCATGTAGATGCTTGTGCCGAGCCCGAGGTCGACCACGTGTTCGGTGAATTCGAAATCCATGTCCGAGGACTTGTATCCGATGCTTTGTCGGTCGCCCTTGATTTCGTTGAGTTCATCGTTTTCGCACACGAACAGGCCGATTCTGGCCCCGGCAAATACCAATTTACCTGATGATGCGTCAACATGGCAAAGCCCCATGTCCAGCCCGTCATCCGATTTGGCGTCGGAAGAATGTTGCCGCAGAACGCTTTGGACGGCCTTGTTCATCTCCTTGAGAATCATTCCGGGGCCGGATCGGCCGTGCTCCTGGACCACTTGGTTCAGGGTTATGCTGGCGACCATGGTCATGATCGCCCCGGGCACCCCATGCCCGGTGCAGTCGATGACCGCGAGCAGGAAACCGTCCTCCGTGCGTCGTTGCCAGTAGATGTCGCCCCCGATGATGTCCTTCGGTCGCCACAGGATGAAGAGTTCCCGGACCCCGGGCGGAACTATGTTCATGCGCGGGAGGATGGCCTGCTGGATGGTCCGGGCGTAGTAAATGCTCTCCAGGATATGCTTGTTGGCGTATTCCAGCTTGTCATAGTTGTCGGCCAGTTCCCGTGTCTTTTCCTTGACCGTGGCATCAAGTTGCTCGACGTGACCGTCCAACTTTTCGATCATGTTGTCGAATTCTCGGGCCAGTATGCCTATCTCGTCGTTCCGTTGGACTCCACTTCGAACCTTGAGGTCCCCTGCCTGGACCTGGAGGGCCACGGAGGAGAGCTTCTCGATGGGCTTTATGAACTTCCGCAGGAACAGTCCTCCCAGGGTCAGGGAAAGCAGGAAGATGATTCCGGTGATGATCGATATGTTGGTGGTCAGGAACCTGGACTGGCTGTAAAGCTCGTCGGTGTAGACCGAGCTTGCGATGTACCAGTCGAAATACTCGTTGTGGAGCACCCAGCTGATTTTTTCGTAGACGTAGTTGCCCGGATCGTCCGGGCGGTCCCATAGATATTGCAGGTTGGTGCCCGGATTGGCGGCGACCTCCTCAAGTTCCAGGAGAAGTGGACGGCCGGTTTTCGGGTCCTCCAGGCTGCTCAGGTTCTTGCTCTCGTATTCGGGATTGGGATGTATGAGCATGGTCATGTCCGAGGAAAAGATATACATGTATCCCGTTTCCCCGATGACCATCTCCCGCATCAGTTCGCGTAATTCTTCGATCAGTTCCGACTTGCGCCTATCCACCTCGGCTTTGATGTCGTCGAGGTAAACCCCTGTGCCGTAGACCCAACTCCAGGGTTCGAACAGGGTGGAGTAGGTGAGCTTCTCTGAAGGTTCCTCCATGTCCAGTCTGTTCCACCAGTAGGAGGTGAAGCCCTCTCCTTTGGTTCTGGCAACCTCGACCATGGGTGGGACGATGTAGTTGTTATAGACATCGAGGACTTGCGAAAAATCGGCACCGTTCAGGTTGGGATCCGGATGGGAGATCAATACGGAATTGAAATCGGAAATCCACAGGTAGTCGTTGTTGCCGTAGCGCACCAGGCGCATCTGCTCCAACGCCCTCTGCTGGGCCTCCTTCTCGGTGATCTCCCCGGCCTGGGCGGCCTGGTATTGGTTTTTAATTATATAGCCTG
>JAHJKV010000159.1 GCA_018822065.1 Pseudomonadota bacterium | reverse complement strand
CGCGCTCTTGCCTTGCCGGGCGGAAAGATACTCCATCTCGCGTTTCATTTTCTGATAGCTTTCCAAGCGACCGGCATCGAGTTCTCCGGCCCCGGCGGCGTGAACAACCGCACAGCCCGGCTCGACAGTATGGGTGCAATCGGAAAACCGACAGCTATGCGCCAATGCCTGAATCTCCGGGAACGCGGCTTCAACCCCTTGGCCGTCCTCAAAAAACGCGATCTCGCGAATACCGGGGTTATCCATGAGCATCCCGCCTTGGGGCATGGGGATCATCTCGCGAGTCGTGGTAAGATGGCGGCCTTTGCCCACGCTTTCACTCACGGCACCCGTTGTCTGGATGTCACTGCCGTAGAGCATATTTGCCAGCGTGGATTTTCCGGCACCGGAGGAACCAAGCATGGCAACGGTCTGCCCGCTGCCAAGATGGCTCTCCACTTCGCTTTTCCCCCGACCGTCAAGGGAAGATGACAGCACGATGGGCACGCCAAAAGCGACACTTTCCACCTCGGCGCAACATGATTCCGGGTCCTCGTGCAAATCGCATTTGGTCAAGACGATTACGGGTATGAGCCCGCAATTGTACACCAGCGTCAGGTACCGTTCCACGCGCCTGACATTGAAATCCCGGTCCAGCCCGCAGACGATGAAGACGGTATCGATGTTTGCAGCGATGGCCTGTTCGCGACTGGCGATCCCTGTCTGGCTCCCCCGCGAACCGGCGGCGCCGCGAGACAACAGGTTCTTTCTGGGAATAATATCGTAGACAACGGCATCCCTGACCAGCGCCCAATCTCCGGTGACGGGATAGCCGCCGTCTTCGGCATGCAGCAGCGTTCCCGAAGCCTTGCACAACCATTCGCGTTCTCCGTCACTCACCAGAAAGGAGCTTCGCTGCACACTGATGACCCGGACAACATTCTTGCCAGCACTTGCCATTCCTGCCAGCTGGTTGGCGAAAGAGCCGTTCCAGCCCAGTTTGCGAAGGAGTGTAGTGTTAATAGGAGCTTGCAGTTCTTTTGAATTAGTCATTTGAGTTCACCATTTTTTGTAAGGCCGGATCAAATCGGCCAGTGAATGGACACGCCAGTCAAGCTGTGACGACATGCCAAGGATAGGTTCCAGATACAAATGGTGGATTTGTTGCTGCAATGAGGCGCAACTAAAGATCTGTTTTATGAAAACAGTTCAGCCAAGCGAAACGGCCCCTTCAAAGCCCGCATGAAAACGCGGCTCAAAAAAAGGTCTAAGCCTGCTGGTTGCCCTTCATTTCGGCAACATGGAAAACAAGATCCATTCTCAAACTGATCAAAAAAACTCCGTGTTGTTGATGACCTTAAAATTGTGCCGAATCAATATACTGATGTCAACGGCTGATCATACTCGTTTCACGAGAGGGCCACCATCTCCATCTTCCCCCAAACGGCAATCTTCTTGCCCGATTGGGCAAAGACGCCTTCGATGCCGTGTTCTTCCCAGGCCCGGGCCTGCTCCACCACCCTCCCCACGTCCCGATCTTCCTGAATCATATTGGCGAGCGCCGTGGCTGCGGCATCGGCCAGGGGGCCACTACCCGCCCGAACCGTGACCAGATCGCCCTGTCCAAGGGAAAGCGAATGCCCGACCTTACCGGACGAGGAACACAGGGCCAGGGGAAACTCTTCCGCGCCAATGGCAAGGCCGATCTTGGCCCCGCTTTCGGGCTCGGCCAGGAGTGCCACGGTGCGGTCTTTGGTGGAATGCAGATAGAGGTCGCCCCCATTTTCCACCAGCAGGTCCGGCGACTCGTCCCGGAACCGGTCCGCCCCCGCCTGGGCCACGGCCCCGGCCACAGCGGCCATGGGACCGACCGAGCAGATGCGCCCCGCCTCGGCCATGGCCCGGACGATCTCCGGCGCGCTCCCTGACACGTCCAAAGGCACAAGGGAGGTCAGAAATTCGGGGTGCATGACCGAATAGGCCTGGATATGCCCGCGAATCTGGTGCAGATAATCCGCGATTTCGCGTGAAAGATCGCGCCGAGCCACGACCCAGAGGTCCGACTCGCCCACCGCGGCCTGAAACCCGACCTCACCGGAACGCACGGGCAAGGTCTCGCGATAGACACGATCATGAGAAAGATGGCGATCACCCACAGACTACTTCCTCGCCACCAGCGTGACCAGCCCCTGCTCCACTTCCAGCAGATCAATGGTCAACCCGACCCAGGTGCAGGTTTCCTTCATGGACTCGGCCGTCAACCGGGTCTTGCGATAGGCGGACTTGAACAGCTTCCACCCGTCTCGCATTCGGATATGCAGCAGGTCGGTGACATCGATATGCTCGGCAGCATACTCCAGAAACACGGAGAAGATGCGCCCGTCGTCGGCGCGCAACTGGAGAAAACGGTCGGTCCCGTGTAGTTCCCGGCTCTGATCCCGAAAGGTCAGCACCAACCTGCCGTCCGGCTCCAATCCTCCAGCGAGCTTCTCAACAAAAGCCACCACCGCGTCCCGGTTCTCAAGATGGGCAATGGTATCCCCCATGCAGAGGACGACGTCCACCTGGCCGGGGCTGTGATAAGCGAAGTTTTCCATGTCATCCTGTACCGGGGTCACCTCCAGGCCGGCGACATTTTTTTTCAGCTCGGCCACCATTTTGAAACACTGATCCAGAGCAGTGACCTTGAACCCGGCCTTGGCCAGGGCGATGGATTGAAATCCTGGCCCGCAGCCAAGATCCAATGCCTTGCCGGAAAGCATCGGTCGAATATCGAGCCGCTTTAAAAGAGCCTCGCTTCGGGCAACACACTCCTCAAACCCGCCCATGAGCCAGGAATAGTGCAGGGCCAAAAGCGCATCATAATGCTGTTCAACCTTGGACATGCCCCCCCCTACTCCACCTGCCCGAAGGCACCGAGCACCAGGGCGCGGGCCTCGTCGAGCCAGGCTTCGCGCTGCTCCGGGGTGGACACGCAGACCACGGAAAAAGTGCGCCGCCGCACGTCCTCCACGCCACAGAGACCGAAGACGCAGTCCTTCCAGAACCGCTCCAGGGGATCGCCGAAGGCCTCGGCTTCGCGGTCGGGATAGGTGTTGGAGGTATTGAGCACAACGGCGGTCGTGGCCTTGAGCAAACCTTTGGGCACTCCCTCGCCCCCGTCCTCACCCACGAACTCGTAGGCTTCGCCCACACGAAACACCCGGTCCACCCAACCACAGAGGACCGCCGGGGGCTTCCCCCACCAGTTGGGATGGATGACCACGATGCCGTCAGCTTGGGTCAACTCGCGCACATGCTCGGCCACCTGGGGCGGCAGGGCGGCCCCGCGTCCTTCCTCTCCGCTGGGCAGGGCCGGGTCAAATCCCTCGGCGCAGAGGTCGTGATAAATCACCTCATGTCCGGCCTGGGCCAGGCTCTCACACACGACCTGGGCAATGCCCGCGTTCAAACTGTCCGGATTGGGATGTCCCAGAATGACGAGTATATTCAATGTATCTCCTAAAAACCCAGGTCTTCGTTGACCAGCACCACTTCGATGCGGCCTGGGGGAAAAGATTTCTCATTGATCGTCCAGACATTGCAGATGCGCTCAGAACTCTTGCAGTCCATGCACCGGCCCGTCTTGACGCAGGGGGTCTTCATCTTGAGCCGCTGGGTGTTCACAGGCGCGGCCACATCCTTGATCCTGGCAAAAGCAGCTTCCAGGTCCGGGACAATCTTGTTGCGCCCGACCACGATAACCACGTTCTTCGGCCCAAAGGCCAGGGCAGCCACCCGGTTGCCGATCATGTCCAGGTTCACCAGCATGCCCTCCTCGGTCAGGGCGTTGGTGCCGGAGAAAAAGAGGTCCACAGTCAGGGCCCTGCGGCGCAGTTTCAGCTTCGCCTCGGGGTTGAGGCTCTTGTCCCAGGTGTCGAGGACCTCCACGCTGTCCAGTTGCTTGATTGCCTCGTAGATGCCGCATTCGGCCAGGGTGGTGGTGCCGCCAAAGCTGATGGAGCCCGGCGCGAGCCTCGGGATGATGGACTGAACGACCAGTTCACGGGCCTCGTCTTTGCCACCGGCCATATGGACCGTAAACCCGTTGGTCTCCAGGGATTCACGCACATCGGCCAGCCGAAGGTCAAAATAGGCACGGATGGGATCGGACATGGTTTCTCCTCGCGTCTGGAAAGTATCTCGAAACTGAACGGCCAAAAGCGATATTGTGCTTTGACAGCCAGCCTCCCCCCGGCTAGGTTACCTCGTGTCGGGGAAGGCATATGCGTACCATCAAAGCAGGAAAACCGAAAGCGCGCCAAGCGCGCCAAGCACCCCAAGCGACGTCTCGCGGTCCTGGAAAAATCGGTCGTTATTTCCTTGACGGACCCTGCGACACCAGCTATAGGACTGCGTTCAGCAAACCGACCCCAATAGAAATTCATCTCAGGAGAATATATCATGAAGAGAACGTATCAGCCCCGCAATCTGAAGAGAAAAAGAACCCATGGCTTCCTCGTGCGTTCGCGCACCAAAAGTGGCCGCGCCGTGCTCAAGCGTCGTCGCGCCAAGGGCCGAAAACGTCTGAGCGTCTAACCTGGCCGAAAGAGCGCCACCTGCTCAAGACCGCTGAATTTTCTGCCTGTTATAATGAAGGTAGAAAATATTTCAGCTCCCGGTTTGTCCTCTTTGTCAAACGCCGCACAACAGGTCCCAGTGGGCCGCGGCTAGGACTGACCGTCAGCAAGAAAGCGGGATGCGCGGTGGTGCGCAATCGTATCAAGAGAGTGGTCCGCGAGTTTTTCAGGCTGCATCATCATGAGTTTACAGGGTCCTGCGACATCGTTGTCGTCCCAAAACGGAATCTGGACCCCGCGCAGCTTGATCTTTCCCTCGCCACCAACGAGCTTTTGCCGGTGCTCAAACGAGTCGAACACGACTTGCGCACCGCTACATGAGAGGTCCTGATGCGCACCATACTCCTGGCGCTCATCGTTTTTTACCGCAAATGCCTCTCGCCCCTGAAGCCGAGTTG
>JAHJKV010000158.1 GCA_018822065.1 Pseudomonadota bacterium | reverse complement strand
ACCTCTTGGTTGATTTCTGAGCGACGCATGGATGGTCCTCCTCAGAGAACCATCGGTCGGTCAACTCATGTGCTACATAACTCGGTCATATGATGTGCTCGCGACACAAAAGATTCTTCTTGGAAACCCTTCTGGGACGCACGACGTCGCGATGAGTTGATCTTAGCAATTTTCATGTGATAAGGGGTGTTGTAGCCTGAATTTTTCTGGTAATTTCTATCACCTGATGTTGGACATTAACGGGCAGTAACCAATGACCGAAATTCTCCTGAACGCCGTCCTGAACCTGTTTGCGATCCAGGCCTCCATGCTTGGTGCACAGTTCCGCCCTCAGGTGCGTGCCGTTCTTGAGCTTTATCTGCGCCAACACCTGCGCCTCTCGGGCTATACCGAGTATCTCGAACTCTACGATGTCGCTTTGGACCTGCACGACGACAGTGACGACAAAACCCGGCTGGAACATGCCCGCGGCGTTGCCGCCGGGCTCAAATCCATGCTTCCCCGTTTCGAGCAGTTTGTCTTTGTTTTGCGCTATCTCGAAGCCGTTACCCAACTCGACCAGGACGCGGCAGCCATGGCCGTGGCCGAAGTTGTTTCCGGCGAACTTGCCATCAGCTCTCAGCAGGTGGAGGAAATGCGCACCCTCTGCCAAACGCCCTTTGAAAAAGACCGCCTGACCCAAAATTTCTTGCTCTCGACCACAGGAGTTGATGCACCACAAACAGTTCCCGACCAAGCCCTCTGGCTCACTCGTCCAGACTTTGTCGGACGGCTGTCCATCCTGCATCTTGCCGATGCTGGCGTTTGTTTCGTCGTGGTTGATTCCGCATCGCCGGTTTCCCTCGATTCCATCCAGATTCCCCCGAATTCGCCCCACCTACTTCAGCCCGGCGGCATCCTGCGAGACCAGCACGGCACCAGCATCTACTACGCCGAGATCGATGCCGCCTTGCGCAATGATCGAAAGCACGGCCAAGGTCTTTCCTTCACGGGCACGAACCTGGAATTCCGCTATCCCAACAGCGAAAGCGGCCTGCACAACTTTTCCTTCACCCAGCAGGGCGGGAGCATGGTCGCGGTCATGGGCGTGAGCGGCGCAGGGAAATCTACCCTGCTCAACATCCTCAATGGCCAATGCCCGCCCGACTCCGGTCAGGTGCTGGTTAACGGCATCGACCTGCACAGCGAGGCTGACAAGCTCGAAGGAGTCATCGGCTATGTTCCTCAAGACGACCTGCTCTTCGAAGACCTCACCGTCTTTGACAATCTCTACTACAGCGCCTCGCTCTGTCTGGCCAACATGGACAAGGCTGCCCGCCAGGAGCGGGTGGTCGAACTGCTGGACGAACTCCACCAGTTGCCAACTCGTGACCTCAAGGTCGGCTCGCCCCTGGACAAGACCATCAGCGGCGGCCAGCGCAAACGGTTGAATATCGCCCTGGAATTGATCCGCGAACCCTCCATCCTCTTTGTGGACGAGCCCACCTCCGGCCTCTCCTCGTCTGACTCTGAAAACGTCATGGCCCTGCTCAAGGCCCAGGCCGCCAAGGGCAAGCTGGTCATCGTGGTCATCCACCAGCCCTCCTCGCGCATCTACAAGATGTTTGACACCCTCTGGATCATGGACCAGGGGGGCCGGCCCATCTACGACGGCAACCCCCTGGACGCCATTGTCCATTTCCGTTCCGAAGTGCACCAGGCAGGCATGGACGAATATGCCTGCCCCCACTGCGGCCACGTGAACCCCGAACAGCTGTTTGAGATCATCGAAACCAAGAGCGTGGACGAGAACGGGCAGTATGGCCGAGAACGGTTCTTCTCGCCTGCGCACTGGCATGAGCGCTATCTGGAGCATCGCCAGAACGTAACTCCTCCCCCAACGTCCGACGCGACGCAACAGGCGACGAGCGCCCCGATCGAACGCCGTCTCTGGCGGCCCGACTGGCTCGGCCAGCTCTCGATCTTCTTCATGCGCAACCTCAAGGGACGTCTGGCCAACGGACAATATATGCTGGTCAACCTGCTGGAACCCCCGCTGCTCGCCTTACTGGCAGCACTGATCTCCCATGGAGCCTGGGGTGGAGAATATACCTTCAAGGACAACGGCAACCTTGGCACCTATTTCTTCATCAGCGTCATCGTGGCCCTGTTCCTGGGCATGAGCGTGAGCGCCGAAGAGATCAACCGTGACCAGAAAATTCTCAAACGGGAGCAGTTCCTGCACCTGAGCTGGCCCTGCTACATCGCCTCAAAGGCCCTGTATCTCTTCATGGTCGTGGCTGTACAGATGGCCTTCTTCACCCTGATTGGAAACTTTATCCTTAAAATTCCGGATATGTACGGGGCAACTTGGCTGGTGCTCTTCGTCAGTGCCGCAGCCTCCTGCCTGCTCGGTCTCAATATCTCGGCCACCTTCAAATCCGCGGTGACCATCTATATCCTCATCCCGCTGCTGTTGGTGCCCCAGATGATGCTCGGTGGGGCGGTGGTGCCCTTCGACGACCTGCTCAGCAAGGATGCAGGAAATCGGCACACCCCTCTGGTGGCAAACATCATGCCCTCACGCTGGGGCTATGAGGCGCTCATCGTGGACCAATATCTTTCCAACGCCTACATGCGCCATTTGCTTCCCGCCCAGCTGACAGAAAAGCAGAACAGCTATCTGGTGAACTCCTACCTGCCTGCTGTCCGTGCCCTGGCCGACTTCCCCCTGCTGGAAGGCGAAGGAGAAAAGTGGAAAGCCGAGGTGGCGACCAAAATCGCGACACTGGCCAATGAAATCCGCACCATCGAACAGATGACCGGCATCCAGGCTGAGATGGACCTGACCAGGTTGCAGGCCGACCGCTATGGACCCGAAGATCGAACCGAGGTGAAACACTACCTCAAGCAGGCAGCCGAGGTTCTCTATGACAGACGCCAGGCAGCCGCTGAGGAGGTGGAGACCACTGAGGACCATCTGCGCCAGGAGTTGGGGGCCGAAGGTCTGGACAAGCTCAAGCAGGACAACTTCAACCAGGACATTTCGAACACGGTCCTGAATGTCCTTGGGATGGAAACCGCTCGCCTTTCCGGAAACCAACTGGTGCAGATGGCCGCGCCCATCGCCCAGGAGCCGGATTCGCCCTGGGGAGTCGCTCACTTCCTGGCCGCCAGCAAGCGACTCGGCCAGGTCACCATCGACACCTACTGGTTCAACCTCGGCGTACTGTGGCTCATGGGACTTGTTCTCTACGCTGCTCTATTTTTCCGGCTGCTCCCGCGCAGCCTGCAACTGGCCCTGACAGCCATTACCCGGCTGTTTAGATAGAACCTCGAAACCACAGCGACTTCCTCCCTCTTTCATGAGGGAACTGTCACCAACGAAATGGAGGACTGAATGAAACGTACACTGGGAACCTTGGGATTGGCACTAGCTGTGTTCTGTTTAGGTCTGGGAACCGCTCAGGCAGAACACGCGGACCTGATGAAAGCAGCGCAAACCTTCCAGCAGATGGTTGATGAGGGACAAACCGCAGACCTGATGACCAAGATCGACCTGTATCGCGTGGCCGGACTTTCCTATCAGCCAAGTCTTGTCCTGCCCATGGAGAAAATTCTCTCATGTAAAAATGAAGAACAAATACGTACGCTTGCTGGCATGTATACCTTCGACTCCAACTATGCCCTGGCCATGGGCAACGGCGTGATGGCCCTGACGACCAAACAATTCGTCCGGGATTCTCTGCTGCCGCGACTCAATGTCTCCAGGAAACTGGAAATTGAACCCATCAGCCAGAACCTGCTCAAGCGGTTGGTAGAAAATCCCAACGATCCCCAGATACGCGCCCAGGTCATTGCCCAGGCGACCCTAAATACCAAGCGGATCGCAGAACTTTCCGCCGACCCCGAAGTCATGGACCTGGTGGTGGATACCTTCTTTGGCTCCATCATCGAAGGACTCTACGTGGCATGCACGCTGGCAAAAGATGCCGAAATGACTCCTGAGATGATTGACCTGTTCATGGAACAACTCAATCGCTTCGAAAGCTTTGATACGTTCTTCCATAATTTCAAAGACGAACAGTGTCTGGCCTTTGTGGAAATGGCAGATCGTGATGGCCTCATCCACACCGTCATCGACCGTCTCTCCGAAACCAAAGGTCGTCTCACCGGGGCCGATATCGACATGTTCCTGTCCCTGGTCGAGCCGGTGCGCGCACCTTTGGCCAAGCTTTGCAAGTAAGCATAATCTGACATAAACCCCACCTGACCCGCGCCATGGATTTGATCAACGGCGCGGGTCTTCATTTGCCCTTGCTGGCCTTCAAACTCTTTCAGTGTGGAATCCCCCTGTTCATGCCCCAGTTCCGATCACCTTGCCGTCATCCCCTCCCCTGGTGTAGTAAAGAGGGATGAAAAAACGTATCCTCCTCGCCGTCACCGGCGCAAGCGGCACCCTTTATGCCGCCGCACTGGCCGAAGAACTGGGCGGGCGCGACGACATGGAACTGCATGTGATCATGTCCAGCGCAGCCAAACGGGTCATGGAACTGGAAACAGACCTCTCCCCGGTGGACCTCACCGGCCCGGCCTTTGCCGCCTATGACGCCAGCGATATCGCCGCCCTGCCCGCCTCCGGTTCCTGGCGGCACGACGGCATGATCGTCTGCCCCTGTTCCATGGCCTCCCTGGCTGCCATCGCGTTAGGCGTGGGCGACAACCTCATCCACCGCGCCGCAGACGTTGCCCTCAAGGAACGCCTGCCCCTGATCCTTGTCACCCGCGAGACCCCGCTTTCCCAGGTGCACCTGAAAAACATGCTTGCGGCCAGCCAGGCCGGGGCGACCATCCTGCCCGCCTGTCCCGGCTTCTATCACCGGCCGCGCACCATCGGCTCCCTGGCCGCCCATGTGGCTGGCAAGGCCCTCGATATACTGAACATCAAACACCAGCTCTACTCCCGCTGGGGCGACTAGGAGCGAGCCGCCATGGAACTGACCTGGTTCGGACATTCCAATTTCAAGATCGCCTTTGGCGACCACACCCTGGTCATCGACCCCTTTTTCGATGGCAATCCCACTGCTCCCATCCCGGCCACTGACATCGGCGCGGTAGACCTGGTGCTCATCACGCATGACCACGGCGACCATGTGGGACAAGCTATCGAGATATGCCAGCGGACCAGGGCCTCGCTAGTGGGCGTGTTCGACACGGTGAATCATCTCATAGAAGAGGGACTGCCCGACCAGCAGGGCATCGGCATGAACCTCGGCGGGACCATCGAGCAGCTCGGAGTGCAGATCAAGATGGTCCAGGCCATGCACTCCACCCGGACCGGCGCGGCCACAGGCTACATCATGACTTTCCCGGACGGTTACTGCCTCTATCACGCCGGAGACACATCCATCTTCCAGTCCATGGAACTGTTCAAGGTCTTCCACAAGATCGACCTGGCTCTCTTGCCTGTGGGCGGCTGGTTTACCATGGACCCGCGTCAGGCCGCCTACGCCTGCCGCCTGCTCGGCTGCAAGGCCGTAGTGCCCATGCACTGGGGCACCTTCCCCATCTTAGAGCAGAACACGGATACTTTCAGGGATGCCTTGAAAGAATTCGCACCGGATGTGGTCCTGAAGGTCCTGACCCCAGGCACGCCAGTGCAGTTCGGCTAGAGTTCCCGAGCCTTTTTCATGGCATTGAGGGCAGAGCGGATACGCTCTGCCTTTTTGGTTCCGATGCCCGGGATTGCGGCAAGTTCCGGGGCTGGAGCCTCGATCATGGCGTCCAGGGAACCAAAATGATCCCAAAGCAGACGGGCGGTCTTTGGACCCACGCCGGGTAGGCCGAGGACCTCGCTGGTCAATACCCGCTTCTTGCGCGCTCGGCGCTGGCGACCCAGGCTGAAGTCGTGAGCCGCGTCGCGAATACGCTGGAGGTAGAGCATCTCCGGACTGCCCGGCTTGATGGACAGATGGTTCTTCCGACCGGGCCGGAACACCCGGTCTTCCAGTTCACCGGCCCTGCGACTCGGTCCCTTGGCAATGGCGGCCAGAGGGACCGGCGGGCAGGCCTCGCCCAGTTCGCTCCAAGCCCGGTCCACGGCCGCGAGCTGCCCCTTGCCCCCGTCGATGAGCACCAGGTCCGGCCAGGGGGGACCAGACTCGGCCCGACGAACAGCCCAGGCCGCCAGGGCTGCGTAGTCGTCGCTTGTACCCTCGATGCTGGGCAGGGTGTAAGCCCGCGAATCCTCTTTGATCCGCCGTCCGTCTTCGAAGACCACCATCCCGGCCCGCACGTCCGTGCCGGAGAGGTGAGAGATATCCACACATTCGATGCGCTGCACAGGACGGGTCAGGCCAATCCGGCGCATGAGCAGTTCGGGCAGGTCCGGCCCCTCGCGCTTCATCCCGGCGCGCACGCCCACCTTGCGGGCCACGTCCAGTAGCCGCTGTTCCGAATCAACCCCCGGCGCGCCGATGTTCACCCTGCCCCCGCGCCGTTCGGCCAGGGTTTCCGCCACAAGTTCGTCATCAAGGGCATAGGGCATCACGATGCGGGGCGGAATGAACCGGGAGGAGGCATAAAACTGCACCAGGAAGCTCTCCAACACCTCGACCCCCTCCTCCAGAGTCAGGCCGGGCCAGAAATAGCCGGACTCGTCCAACAGTCGACCCTGACGGACAAAGATCTGGCCAAGCCCCAACCCCTTGCCGGTCTCGGCCAAGGCCAGCACGTCCATGTCCTTGGGAGTCTGGAAGACCACGGACTGGCGCTCTACCGTGCGTTCCACAGCGCGGATCTGGTCACGGCAGAGGGCAGCCGCCTCGAATTCAAGTGCCTCGGAGTGGGCCTGCATACGCGCGCTCAACCGATTCACCAACTCCGACGTACGTCCCAGCAGGAAGAGCTCCACCTGTTTCACCAGTCCCAGGTAGAGTTCCCGGTCCACCGGCAGGACACAGGGCCCCAGGCATTGGCCGATGTCATGGTTCAGGCAGGGACGGACACAGTTTTTGAACACCCCGTCCGAGCATTTGCGCAGGGGGAAGACCTTGCCCAGGAGCTTCCAGGTCTGACGGGCGGCGGAACCGGAGGTGAAGGGACCAAAATATATGGCCCCGTCGCGCACCAAACGCCGGGTGATGGCCAGGCGGGGAAACTCGGATTTTAGGTCCAACCGGAAGAGCAGGTACTGCTTGTCGTCGCGAAGCACTATGTTGTAGCGGGGTCGGTGTTTCTTGATCAGCGAGGCCTCCAGCAGCAAGGCCTCCTTTTCGGTCCCGGTCAGAAGCACATCCACACTGTGGATGTGGCTCACCAGGGCGCGGGTCTTGGCCGTATGCCGGGCCTGGGAGCGGAAATAGGACGCCAGTCGCTTGCGCAGACTCTTGGCCTTGCCTACATATATAATGCGCCCGGTGCCATCTTTCATAAGATAGACGCCGGGGCTCTCCGGGAAGTCTGCGGAAACGAAAGTGAAGATGGGTTCAATTGGGCTCGTCATGGTGTCAAATTCTCTCCTTTTCTTCGCCTTCTTGCAACAGGACTACCGCCATCGAACCCTATTTAGCTTTGCAACATGCACTAACTGTCTGTTTTTTATCTTTTATAACAAAAACAACATCCCAAAGTATAATTTTTTGCACGGTAAAAAAAACTTTACTTTTTTCCATTCACCCCCTTGTCATGCTCTCTGGAAGCAGCTATAAGTGCTCTCAGGAATGGTGTTGTTTGGCATTTTATCTTCACGCAAAAGAAGAAGGAAGGAAAACTATGAAACGCTTTGTTATGATCGCGACTCTGCTCGCTTTCGTTCTGGGCATGGTTGCTACCGCCTCCGCGGCGGAACTGAAAGCTACCGGTTCCTGGAAAATCAACGTCGGTTGGGT
>JAHJKV010000157.1 GCA_018822065.1 Pseudomonadota bacterium | reverse complement strand
TCCAGCAAATATTCCGGTTTCCAAAGATTGTAGGCATCACTCATGCTTACCAGCTTACTCTTCTCTCTCAATCTTGGCAAAGTATAATATATTATCTGTCACAAGATCGCCTTGACAGGCCCGTCCCGCAGTGCTCTATCTGGGTATGATGTCCACTCGTTCTCTACATATCTTGCCGATGATCACCCTCTGCCTGGGTGCCTTGTTGCTGTTGCCCGCCTGCTCGGTGCGAACCACCACGCCGCCAATGCAACTCGACCCTGAATTCGTCTACCTGGACCAGGAAAAGCTGAGTTCCGACGATGGCACCTCAAGACAGGCTTACCTCTTCGTCAATTCCTCGGTGGGCGGGTCTGGCAACGGAGAGATTGTCGTTCTCCTGAACAAAAGTTCGAAAGAGCCCAAGGCCGTTGGCAGCTTCCAAGAAAACCAGACCGCATACCTCGCGTTTTCCACAGCGGAACTGGAGATGCCTTTTTTGGATGGCAGCGGTTTCCGGAAGGTGACGGACTACTTCGAAATTTTCGCAACCGTCGTGCGGATGCTCAAACGCTCGGGTGTACCAATTTACAAACGCTATCTCGGGGCCTCGGCCATGACCGCCAACATCAGCTTTTTCAGGCAGGACACCCTCTATCTCGCCCCCCAGGAGCGGTACTCCCCGGAGGAAGCCGTGTGGCAACCGCAGGTCCTCGACCGGCTGCGCGACATCTCCAACCGTGACATCCCCGCCCCTGATGCGGACCATGCCCAGGTGGTCGGTCCCTGACGTCGCCGGATTCGCACCTGCGGCAACAAAACGCCCCCATGAAAAGCCCACCCCCTGGGCGGATATTGAAACAGACCTGACTGTGACAAGGCCTCATTCCGGGTTTCTGTCTCCCTCCGACAACGTGAGCAGCACCTTTTTCAGGGCTTCGAGCTCCACAGGCTTGGAAATATACTCGTTCATGCCCGTCTCCAGGAACTTCTCCCTGTCCCCAAGCAAAGCATAGGCGGTCATCGCAACGATCGGGATGTCCTTTTTGTCTTCGCCTGCCCTTCCCTGCCTGATGGCCCGTGTCGCCTCAACGCCGTCCATATTCGGCATCTGGATGTCCATAAGAATAACATCGAAGACATTTTTCCTGAGCAACTCCAGTGCCTTTTGCCCGTCTTCCACCGCCGTGACCTGGCACCCCAACAGCTCCATTTGCTTGACGGCGACAGAGAGGCTGACCGGATCGTCCTCGGCAACAAGAACCCTGAAGGTCGGGAGCTGGGGATTTTTTTCGTCTTTCTCCTTTTTGGCAGACTGGAACTCAGGCCTCGGCTCCTCAAGGGCAAGGCTGATATAGAAGGTGGTTCCCTAATTCACTTCGCTTGTTACACACATGTTGCCGCCCATCAGGAGGGTCAGGCGTTTGCATATGGAAAGGCCAAGCCCGGCCCCCTGGTGCTCGCGACTGTATCCAACGCTACCCTGAACAAAGGGTTCAAAGAGGTCGCCGATCTTGTCGTCTGGAATGCCGACGCCACTGTCGGAAACAACAAACATGGTCCTGGAATGGTCATAATGTCTGGAAACCAGGGGATAGACCTCCACGGTGACACCGCCGGACAGGGTGCATTTGATCGCATTGCCGACCAGGTTGAACAGTATCTGCCGCAGGCGTTGGTCATCTCCTACAAGGACCGCGGGAAGCTCCGGCGAGATGGAGAACTGCAGAGACAGCCCCTTCTCAAGGGCCAAGTGTGCAAAGAGATTCTCGACCGAGACAACCAATTCCTTGGGCTCGAACTGACGAATGAATAGCGCGAGTTTTCCCGATTCTACAGCAGAAATATCCAGGATGTCCGAAAGAAGACTGGTCAAACGACGGCTAGAAAGGAGCGCGGCCTCGACACACTCTCGCTGTTCGTCATCCATGCTCGACAATTTGAGTACCTGGAGCATGCCCATGATGCCATTCAGTGGAGTGCGTATCTCGTGGCTCATAATTGCCAAAAACTCGGATTTGGCGAAGGTCGCTGCCATTGCCGCCTCTTTGGCCTCAACCAGGTTTTGCTCGTGAATTCTTTCGCTTGTGATATCCCGGAACACGCAGTGGGTCTGCCTGAACGACCCGTCTGGATGCATGCCGATACGACCGCTGAAGGTGACAAGAATGTATTTCCCGCTCTTCTTGCGCATCTGGAATTCAACACCAAGCACTTCGCCAACCGTCTTGAATCGTGGAAAGTTCTCCTTGAAATGATCCTTCCAGTCCGGATGGAGAATCTCGCTAAAGCTTGTCCCGATGAGCTCCGCTGGTTCATATCCCAGTATTTCACAGAATTTCTTGTTCACGTCGATGAAGTTGCCCTCGCTGTCGAGGGACTGATAGGCCATGGGGGCATCCATGTATAAAAGCCGGAACCGACCCTCGCTTTCCTTGAGGGCCGTCTCCATCTGGAGTGATTCGGTGATGTCCCTGAACTGGCCCATCATCAGTTTCTTGCCGCCCAGGGTCAGCTTGTTCACCCGAACCGTGGTCACACGCTCTCTCCCGCCGGCAGCCAAAACATTCACCTTTAGCGGCATATCGGGAGAGGCAACATGCTGTTGGAACTGTTCGGTCCTGTCTTCCCCTCTCTCCCGTTCAGGGTGGAACATCTTTTGATGCATGCCGATGAGCTGCTCCCGGGGGAAACCGAAAAAACGCTCGGCGGTATGATTGCACTCGATAATGATGCCTGTCTCTTCTTCGGCCACGAGGATAGGGTCGATGGCCTCGGAAAAGAGCGCCCGGTACTTGGTCTCGTTTTCCTTGATCTGTCGGTCGGCTTCGCGATGTTCTGTTCGGTCCTGGAACACCAGAACCACGCCGACAATCACGCCGTCCTGGGTCCTGATAGGCGCTGCACTGTCTGCGATGGGACGTTCCGTGCCGGGAGATGAGTACCGTGTGGTTTGCAAGGCCCACCACTTGGCCTTCCTGCAACACTTTTTCCACGGGGTTCTGGACCTCAAGCCGGTTCTCTTCATTCAAGATACGAAACACTTCCTCAAGAGGCCGCCCCAGGGCCTGATCATGAGTCCACCCCGTCATCCGCTCGGCCACCGGGTTGAGCAGAACCACTCGCCCCTGCGCATCCGTGCTGATGACGGCGTCGCCAATGCTCTTCAGGGTGATGGCCTGGTGTTCGAATATCTTGCGTGCCTCGGCCTCGGCCCGGAACAGCATCCGGTAATTGGCTTTTTGGTTGCGCTGCCAGGCCAGGAAGCCGATCAAGCAGAACAAGGCGACCATGACTCCCATGAGGATCAACAACAAATTGGCTTGCCATCGCCATGTGGCGAAGACCTCCTCTGCGTCCTCCTTGGCCACGAGAAACCAGGGGGAATCGGGCACAGGCAGGACAGCTGAAAGCACCCGCACCCCGCGATAGTCCACCCCTTGCACCGGACCGGATTTTCCCAGGGCCACCATGGCGGCCGGAAGAGTGGACTGGCTCACTGGAATGCGCAAGGTAAGCGCGGCGCCTGGATGGTGGCGCAGATCATTCAGGAAAAGGACATCATCGCCATCGCGCCGGATCAGGAGGGATTCTGCGGTCTGGCTGGGTGTCGGCCAGGTCTGGATCATGGGGTAGAGATACTGCTCCCCGGCCCAATCCAAGATAACTGCCGCCAAGGGCGTGCGGTCGCTGCCCGTACCGCTAAAGACGGGTGCGACAACTGAGATATGTGGCTCGCTGTCATAGTCGTCCCGATGCAGGTCGATAAACATCGCCTGTCTGGCTTGAAACGCGGCAGGAACCGTCTCCGCCGCGCCAGCATGCATTCCCGTCTTGCCGCTCAGGCTCAACAGCACCTGCCCGTTGGGATCGACGATCTGGATATCCTTGCACGCGTAATATGTTTGCAGATTGTGAAAATAGAGCTGGAGGTTGTCAGTGGACATACTGGTGGACGAATCCATCCACGCTGCCAAGTCCTGGCTCAGGAAGGGACTGCCGGAGAGCACGTTCGCGTCGCCAAGTCGCTCGTGCCGCCATTCCTCGATCTGGTTTACTTTGAGCTCGGCTATAGCGCTAAGAGCGTTCTGAGCCTCCAGTCGCACGCGCTCGGCCTGGGTGCGATAAAACCAGACGCCTCCAGCCAGCATGACCAGTAACGCGCCCACCATGACGACGACGAACCACCGAGGGAATGACCCCATATGACCCTTACCGGATGAAAGATTACTCAGTTCAACCTGTGCAACATGCAGCGGATAATTCTTTGTGGACGAAGAGGCTTTCCTGACCACAATGTCATGAATTCGTACTCCCACAAAAACAATGGTGCATGAGAACTACTCAATCATACAACAATAAATCCGAATCATCTACAGTCATCTCCTTTCACCCCAACCGTCGCCCCTTCTCGTCCAGCTTTGGCGCCGATCATTTGCCGAAAGGACACTTGGGGAAAGTGCAGGCTTTGCATCCCAGACAGAAGCCGCCCTCGGCCAGGTGGGCCAGGTCGCGCCTGGTGAGCTGCTGGCCCGCCAACAGGCGGGGCAGGAGCAGGTCCAGGCTGGTGGTCTTGAAGAACAAGGCACAGGCCGGGACACCGAGCACGTCCGCCTCGCCCATGCGACCCACCAGGGTCATGGTGCCGGGCAGGACCGGTGCGCCGTAGAAATCGCCCCGGAGCCCGGCGTCCTTGAGGGCGGCGCGGGTCACGTCGTCCGGGTCCACGGAGAGCCCTGCCGTGGTCACGATGAGGTCGCAGCCCTGGTCCAGCATGGCTTGGGCGCTGGCGGCAATGGCCTCGCGGTCGTCGGGCACGATGTCCGTGGCTGCCACGCTGCTGCCCAGCCCCTCCACCTTGGCCGAGATGATCGGGATGAACCGGTCCTCAATGAGTCCCTGGAAGACCTCGGTGCCGGTGACTAGGATACCCACCCTGGCCTTGCGCAGGGGCAGGACCGAGAAGAGGGGGTCGCCGTTCAGGGCGGCCAGGGCGCGGCTGAAGTCGGCTCGGGAAAGATAGAGCGGAATAGCCCGGCTGCCGGCCAGCTTCTTGCCTGCGGCCACCACGAGGTCACCCTGGCGGGTGGCGCACATGACGTTCGGCACTAGGTTGAAGGCCGCGAGCTTTTGGCGGTCGAGGACGAACAGGCCGTCACAGGTGGCGGTAAAATCGATCTTGCCCTCGTGGGGGTCCGGGTCATAGCCGATGCCCGGTCCGGCCATGCGCAGGGCAAAGGCCAGCACGGCCTCGTTTTCGTGCACCCACTCGCCCTCGGGCAGGTCCGACTCCACGAAGAGCCTGTGCTTGCCCATCTGTTGCAGCCGACAGACATCGCCCGCACCAATGACCTGCCCGGCCTTGAATTCCGGGCCCTTGCTCCTGCCGGGCTCGATCCGGGTCATGTCGTGCAGGGCCTTTGTTCCCACGGCATCTTTGACGGCAATGGTCCTGAGCGGCGGACACGGTCCGGTCACGCCCTGACGCTCCCAACCCCGGTAAGGAGCGTCGCCCTGACAACCCCGACAGATGGCACCGTCTCTGGCCGGGTAGGCCTCGGTGCAGACCGGGCAGAGCGCGATGGAGCCCATGGACGATTTGCCGAGCAGGAAGTCCGCGACCTGGACCGGAGCCAGGGAGCAGATGGCCTCGCCTGCGGCCTCGATCTCGGCAAAAAGCCGCTCCGTGTCCTGGTCCTGCTTGGCCTTCTTCTTCAGGAACCAAGCCTCGATCTCCGGCCAGGCGTGGAGCTTGTTCGAGTCGATCCAGACCCGGAAGCCATCGCCCGTGTGCTTGTCGTAAAGGGACAGGGCATAGCGCCCCAGATTGGCAATCTTCATCCAGCCGTTGCCAAGGCTGCACAGGGTCAGAAGCTGCACTGCGTCAGGCAGGCATTTACCGGTCTCGACCACGGCCTCGAACAGGGTGCCCTCAGGAATTCTGGCCTTGGCCATCTCGACCATGTAACCGCCGATGAGCAGCCCTGGTGCGGGATAACCGTGAAACTGCCGGGCAATTTCCTTGAATTCCGAAAAGGTATGGGGTCCGATATTCATGCTGTCTCCGTCATGTCATGGAATAGGGCCGGTGGCAGTATGGCACACCAGCTCACTAAGGTCACCCGTCCGGTCAGTTCCGTGCTCCCAGGGAAGGGGGGCTTGATGACGCGCGATATGGAGGGGACAGATCGGCCTGACAAGGCCGTCGAGACCATCTTCCTCTCCAGGTTCAAGCTCATCTGACCCGGCAGCTACACAAAAAGGCCGCACCGCCTGGCCAGAAAGCCCTGGTGCGACCTTTGGATTAAAAATGGTTCCCCTGCGCGATTCGAACACGCGGCACTTGGATCAACTCGTCTGTCAGTGGTCTGATGAATCGACTCTGCGCTGCTTCTGCATTACCCGCCCAAACGCCTTCATCAAGTCATCCAACATCACCGGCTTGGATACGTAGTCATCCATACCTGCCTCAAGGAACTTCTCGCGATCACCCTGCATGGCATAGGCGGT
>JAHJKV010000156.1 GCA_018822065.1 Pseudomonadota bacterium | reverse complement strand
GCCATCCCCTGCTGGTGAAAAAGAACACCAAGGCCAAAGGCGCACATCTCGCCTGCCCCCAGCGTGGGTGCAAATTCGAACAGCCCTTGGATTAGGGCGAAATGTGTTGTAGCCTCACGGGGCAGGAGTCAACATCCATGTCAGAGTCACATAAATTCGGCTTCGTGGCGATCATCGGCCCGCCCAATGCGGGCAAGTCCACCCTGATGAACGGCTATCTGGGCCAGAAGGTGGCCATTGTCACCCCCAAGGCCCAGACCACGCGCAACCGCATCACCGGCATTCTCACCCGCGAGGATTCGCAGGTGGTGTTCATAGACACCCCCGGTGTACACTCCCTGCGCGGCAAGATGAACCGCTTCCTGCGCGAGACCGCCTTGACGGCCCT
Source organism: Pseudomonadota bacterium (assembly GCA_018822065.1). Classification (GTDB taxonomy): domain Bacteria; phylum Desulfobacterota; class Desulfovibrionia; order Desulfovibrionales; family Desulfovibrionaceae; genus JAHJKV01. The sequence continues at coordinate 1,908 of JAHJKV010000156.1, read as the reverse complement.
CTCCTCCGCCGACTGCGTCATCCTCATGCTCGACGCAGCCTTCTACGCCAGCAAGCCCCACAAGATGGAGGCGGACGTGGCCAACCTGGTCAAGCCGGTCCGCCACAGCCCCTGTCCAGTCATCATCGCCGTGAACAAGGTGGACAAGGTCAAGGACAAGGCCTACCTGTTGCCTGTCCTGGAAAAGGCTGCCGAACTCTGGCCCGAAGCGCACATCATCCCCCTCTCGGCCATGCGCGGCGAGGGCCGCGAGAAACTGCTCGCCATGGCCCTGGAGCATCTGCCCGAGGGCCCGGCCATGTTCCCCGAAGACCAGGTGTCCACGGTGCCAGTCCGGTTCATGGCCGCCGAGATCATCCGCGAAAAGCTCTTCATGGCCCTGTCACAGGAACTGCCCTATTCCACGGCTGTGGAGATCGAACAGTTCGAGGAAGACGGCTCCATCCCCCACATCGGCGCGGTGATCTACGTGTCCAAGAAGAACCACAAGGGCATGGTCATCGGCAAGGCGGGCGCGAACCTGAAAAAGGTCGGCACCCAGGCCCGCCACGACATCGAGGAACTCCTCGGCACCAAGGTCATGCTCGAACTCTGGGTCAAGGTTCGCGAAGGCTGGCCCGAAGACGCCGGCTTCCTCCGCTCCATCGGCCTGGCCGAATAGGGGCCCGCGCAGCCAATACATGATTTTTACACGCCAAAAGCGCGGCGACCCACAGGTTGCCGTGCTTCTTCGTTGCGGGCTTGTATCTCTTTGGGGTGCTCCACAGGGCAGGGGAGCTAAGCCTCCCTGTACCCCCGACTTGGGGTGCGGTGTAAACTCCGGGGAATTGCATTGGGAATCGTTTTTTAGTGGGATCACGCTCCTCTCCCGCCCTTCCCTTCCATAAACCTTTCCGGTAATCAGTCGATAGAATAGACTGAGCGAGGTAAGGTATTGTCTTCAAAGGAAATGGACCAGCGGTCCTCGGAGCTTCGGGAAAACCTGGAATCGATTCGGGCGGAGATGGACTCGGCTGCGGTGCGCACCGGGAGAAAAACGAGCGATGTCAGGCTGTTGGCTGTTTCAAAGTTTCACGCGACCCAGGACGTGGAGCGGCTTGTTCGGTTGGGGCAGACCCTTTTTGGCGAGTCTTATGTGCAGGAGGCCCTGGACAAGCAGGACGCGCTGACGGATAAGGGGATAGAGTGGCATTACATCGGCGGGCTGCAGTCGAACAAGGCCAGGTTTGTGGCCGGGAAGTTTCGACTGGTGCACTCGGTGGATTCACCCAAGCTGGCGCGGCTGTTGCATAAATACGCTCGGGCCGCTGATACGGTCCAGGACATCCTTCTCCAGGTGAGCCTGGCGGGAGAATTGCAAAAGTCCGGAATTGTTGAAGATCAACTTCCAGGATTGCTGGAGGAGGCCCAGGGGCTCGATGGAATCCGGGTTGTCGGATTCATGACCATGCCTCCGTTTTTCGATGAACCCGAGGTAGCCAGGCCCTATTTTTGCCGCCTGCGCGAGCTTCGGGACAGGATGGAGATACGATTCGGGGAGAAATATCCTGAATTGTCAATGGGGATGACCGGAGACTTTGTCCCGGCCATCGAGGAGGGAGCCACCCTGGTGCGCATCGGCACGCGCCTCTTTGGCCCCCGTCAGTACACGAAATAACAAAAGATTGGACACGTTATGGATCTCGGTACAGTAATCGGAATCGTGCTCTCCATGGGTCTGGTGGTCTCGGCCATTCTGACTGGCTCCAGTCTGATCATCTTTATCTCCGTGCCCTCGGCCCTGATTGTCCTCGGCGGCACCCTTGGCGCGGCCATGGTCAACTACCCGATGAGTTATATCATCGGCCTGGTGGGCGTGTTCAAAAACACTTTTTTCTCCTCCCTGACCCCGGCCAGCGAGATCATCGT
>JAHJKV010000155.1 GCA_018822065.1 Pseudomonadota bacterium | reverse complement strand
GAGATGAGGGCCAGATCGAGCCGGATGGTGTTGCCCGACACGCCCTCAGTTTCGCGCTCGGCGATGAATGCGCGAATCTCCTTGCCACGGATGCCAGCCAGGAAGCGTTTGGACAGGTCACGGTTCTGGATGGCCTTTGCACGGTTCGTTTCGCGTTGTTGTTGCTTGAGACGGGGGATGTGCTCCTCGATGTAGCGATCCAGGGCATCGAAGAGAGTGGTCGACTCAGCTTCGGCGCGGGAGACGAAAACACCACGGCTCATTTCGGACTCGATTTCTCTGGCCCAGTCTTCGGCATCCTGCTTGCGCTCGAAGGTTTTCGATGTCGTCGGGAACCCTTTGCGTCGGATGCGTGCCTCCCACTGGTAGGGCCCGCGTTTTCGGATGGTCGCCATGCTCCACCTCCTGATGATTCAGTGGAGCATATTTGGAGCAAAAAGGAAAGAGCTTACAAGCATTTTGCTTGTAAGCTCCTGATTCTCTTGGCTCCCCAGCACGGACTTGAACCGCGAACCTAGTGATTAACAGTCACCCGCTCTGCCAATTGAGCTACTGGGGAACATTGCGTCATTGACGCGAGGAGGAACTTTTATCCAACTCGCATGGGTGCGTCAACACTTTTTTGATCGACAAAGCCCATTCTCCCGTTTTACTTTAGCCGGGGAATTCCTTGACGCCGCAGCAGCTATGGACTAGACCGGGCACCAGCTTTGGGAATGAATTATTGCGCTTTTTGACCATCAGGAAGAGTCACTTGGGAAACGATAAAAAGATCAAGACAATCAAGCTTGCCACCAAGAGCGAGCATGCGGCCAAATTTATGCCCATGCTTGAGGCCCTGAATGCCAGGGACGAGCTCAACCCGGTCATCAAGACGCGGGTGGAAAAGGCCTGCGCCCTGCTCGACCTGGGTGTCGAGCTGTTTGCGAATAATTTCAAGAAAGACATTGATGTTGCCGAGGTATTGGACCGCTACGGCGAAACCGACGCGGACAATCTTGAAAGCCTGGGCCAGGTCTTCCATGTTGCTGGTCGCATCATGGGCTGGCGCAGCTTCGGCAAGGTCACCTTCTTCCATATCTCCGACCGCACGGAGAAGATCCAGTGCTATGCCGCCCGTGACGATATGGGCAGTGACGCTTACCAGCTCTTCAAGAAGAGCGAGGTGGGTGACATCGTCGGCGTTGTCGGCCGCCTCTTTCTGACTAAGACTGGCGAACTCACGGTTCATTGCGACCAGGTGCAGCTGCTGACCAAGTCCCTGCGTCCCTTGCCGGAGAAATACCATGGCCTCAAGGACGTGGAGATACGCTACCGCCAACGTTATGTGGACCTGATCGTCACCGAGCGCACCAAGGATATTTTCGAGAAGCGCACCCGCACGGTGAACGCGCTTCGTCGCTTCTTGGACGCGCGTGGCTTCATGGAGGTGGAAACCCCCATGATGCAGGCCATCCCCGGCGGTGCTACCGCAAAACCCTTTGAAACCCACCACAACGCCCTAGACATGAAGCTCTACATGCGCATCGCGCCGGAGCTCTACCTCAAGCGGCTCCTGGTGGGCGGGTTCGAGAAGGTCTACGAGATCAACCGGAACTTCCGCAACGAGGGCATCTCCACCCAGCACAACCCCGAGTTTACCATGCTCGAGTTCTACTGGGCCTATGCCGACTTCCATGATCTCATGGACATCACCGAGGAAATGTTCTCCTTTGTGGCCGGCCAAGTCACTGGCGACACCAAAGTACCCTACCAGGGGGAAACCATCGACCTCACCCCCGGTGCATGGACGCGAATCTCTTTCCATGACTCCCTGGAGAAGATCGGCGGTGTGTCCCCGGACATCTACACCGACTATGCCAAGTGCAAGGAATTGGTGAGGGCCAAGGGCGAGAAGGTCCTCAAGGATGAGAAGCTCGGGAAGATTCAAGCCAAGCTGTTCGACCTGCTCGTCGAACCCAAGCTCATTCAGCCCCATTTCATTTTTCATTACCCGACGGACATTTCGCCGCTGTCGCGCCGCAACGCGGACAACCCGGCCATCACTGACCGCTTCGAGTTGTTCATGACCGGTCGTGAAATGGCCAACGCCTTCTCGGAACTCAACGACCCCGTGGACCAACGAGTGCGCTTCGAGGAGCAGGTGGCTGAAAAAGAGGCAGGAGACGAGGAGGCCCATTTCATGGACGAGGACTACGTTCGCGCCTTGGAATATGGCATGCCCCCGGCAGCAGGGCAGGGTGTCGGCATTGACCGGCTGGTCATGCTGCTGACCGACTCGGCGTCCATCCGTGAGGTAATTCTCTTCCCACTGCTCAGGCCGGAGGTTTAGCCCCCGATGCGATTTGAGTCGATCATCGCAACCAGATACCTGTTTGCGCTCCGCAGGCAATCGTTCATCACCCTCATCTCCGTGTTCGCGGTTTGCGGGGTGGCCTTGGGCGTTGCCTCGCTCATTGTGGTGATCGGCGTGATGAACGGCTTTTCCAAGGATCTTCAGGACAAGATTCTCGGGGTCAACGCCCATATCGTTGTCGGCGGGGTGGCGGGTGCCATTCCACAGCCCGAAAAAGTGGCAGATATCGTCCGCGATATAAAAGGTGTCACCGGCGTGACTCCGTTTCTCTATGCCGAGGCCATGGTCTCGGTGCCCGGCGGTGGAGTCAAGGGCGTGGCCCTGCGTGCGCTCGATCCGGCCACTGCCGACAGTGTCCTGAGCATCAGCAAGGACATGGTGAGCGGTTCTGTGGACAACCTCACCGCCTATGGCGATATCCCCGGGGTGATCATTGGGGTGCAGATGGCCGACCGACTGGGCGTCACCACCGGTTCGGAGGTTTACCTGCTGTCCCCGGCTGGTACCCGCACGGCTGGTGGTTTTTCCCCAAAGATGGATCCCTTCAAGGTGGCGGGCGTCTTCCGCACCGGCCTTTTTGAATACGACAACACCCTCGGCTACGTGACCCTCGACGCCGCCGCAAAGCTCATGGGCTATCCCAAGGGCATCGTCACCGGTCTTGAGGTTCGGGTCGAGGATGTCTATGCCGTCGAGGAAATATCGGCGCGCATCGAGGAGGCCACCCTCGAATATCCAGTCTACGTCGATCACTGGCAGCGCATGAACGCCAATCTCTTTGCCGCGCTCAAGCTGGAAAAGACGGCCATGTTCATCATCCTGGCCATGATCGTGCTGGTGGGGTCCTTTTCCATCGTCACCACCCTGGTGATGCTTGTCTCCCAAAAGACCAAAGACATCGCTATCCTCATGTCCATGGGTGCCGAACCTTCCAGCATCCGGAAAATTTTCATCCTTCAGGGAACCTGGATCGGTCTGGTTGGGACCACCATCGGGTTTATTCTTGGAGTGCCTGTGGCATTGATATTAAAGAAATATCAGTTTATCAAACTTCCGAAGGACGTGTACCCGGTGGACTATCTACCGATTCGGCTTGAAGCCATCGATCTGACGGCCATAGGGCTGTCGGCCTTGCTTTTGTGTTTTATTGCAACAATTTATCCTGCATATAAAGCAGCAGCCCTTCGACCGGCAGATGCCTTGCGTTATGAGTAATGACCAGTTATACGAGTTGTCTAACGTGGGGAAGTGCTTTGCCGGACCCACGGAAGAAGTGAAGGTTCTGACCCGTGTGGATTTAAACGTCTGCAGAGGTGAATCGGTAGCGATCCTCGGGGCATCTGGATCGGGGAAGAGTACGCTCTTGCACATACTCGGAACGCTCGACACGCCTTCTTCAGGAACGGTTATCTTTGATGGCCGGCACTTGAACAGGCTCGACGATCAGGAACGAGCCAAGGTTCGCAACAGGGACATCGGATTTGTATTCCAGTTTCATCATCTGTTGCCCGAGTTCAATACCTTGGAGAACGTGGCCATGCCCGGTTTTATAGCCGGCATCGGACGCGAGAAGTCCCTGGCCCTGGCCGAGGAGGCCGTCAGCCAGGTGGGCCTTGCACAACGCAAGGATTTCAAGGTGACCACGTTGTCCGGCGGCGAGCGCCAAAGGGCGGCCATAGCCAGGTCCATCCTGCTCAAGCCAAAGGTGCTGCTGGCGGATGAGCCCACGGGAAACCTTGATGAGAAAACGGGTAGAAATATTGGTGACCTCCTGGTCTCACTGAATAGGGATCTGGGTATGACATTTGTGGTTGTGACTCATAACGTGGAACTGGCCGGGGCCATGCGGCGTCGGCTGGAATTGCGCTCAGGAGAACTTTATGCCCAGCAGTAAGATCTGTTTCGGCTTTTCCACTTTCTTCCTCCTTGCCCTGCTTTTCGCTGCTGCTGCAAGCGCACAGGAAGATGCCGTCAAGATCGCCGTATTTCCATTTGAAGTAAATGCTGACGAGGACCTCAATTACCTGAACGACAGTCTGCCCGAACTGCTCCGCGACCGTCTTTCCGAGGCCGGGTTCCAGTTGGTTGGCGCTGATGCCGTTGCCAAGGCTCTTGCGGACAGTGGGGCTACCTCCCTGAACCTGGACCAGGCCCGCCAGTTGGCCCTCGCCACCGGTGCCAACTATGCCCTGTATGGCACCTTCTCACAGTTGGGCGAAGCCTTGAGCCTCGAGGCGCAATTCGTGGATGCCTTTGGTCTGGATTCCGCCGTGCCCGTGTTTTCCAACAAGGACGGACTGATCAATCTCCTGCCGTTGGTCGACGAGGTGGTCGCCCAGGTGAAATCAACGGCAATGAAACAGGAAACCATCGCCTCAATCGATGTGGAAGGATCCAAGATTCTCGATAAAGACGTGGTGCTCATCCGTCTTTCCATGAAAAAGGGCGATGAATACAGCCCCAAGGGTGTCAATGACGACATCAAGGCCATTTATGGTCTGGGATATTTTGATGATGTCCAGGTGCGTGTCACCGACGTTACCGGCGGAAAACGAGTGGTCTTCCAGGTGAAGGAAAAACCGCGCATCCAGTCCGTCGGCGTACGGGGCAACGAATCTCTGGACGATGATGAAATCATCGAGATCATTTCGTCGAAGATCGGTGCTGTCTTGAACCCCAATGTTCTCAAGCAGGATCTCGCCACGGTTCGGGCCTTTTATCGGCACAAGGGTTTTTATCAGACCAAGGTCGACTATGAGGTTGAGGGTGGCGAAACCGGCCAGGCGAAATTGAATATCGTCATTGAGGAAGGCAAAGAGCTCTACATCAAGGAGATCGTCTTCGATGGAGCCAAACAGCTTGCCCCGGACGAACTCAAGGACCAATTGTCCCTCAGCGAAAAAGGATTTTTTTACTGGATAACCGACTCCGGCGTGCTCAACGAGGAACTTCTCGATCGTGACGGTGCCGCCATACAGGCATATTATGCCAATCGAGGCTTCCTCGATGTCAAGGTTGCCCGACCCGAGGTTGATATCCGCGACGACGGTATTTATGTCACCTTCCGCATCGAGGAAGGCAATCGTTTCAAGATCAGCGACATCACGTTCGCGGGTGACCTTATCGCCACTGAAGAGGAATTTTTCGAAAAGATGGAAAGTGACGAACTTATGGCGGACGACGAATATATGAATTCGGAGATCGTCCGCAATGATATTGAAAAACTGACCGAATTTTACAACAATAAAGGCTTTGCCTACGCAGATGTAGGCACTCGCTTTAGGCCCAATCCAGAGGATATGACCGTTGAAATTGTTTTCGATGTCTCCAAGCATCAGCGTGTGCATATCCGTCGGGTCTTCCTGACGGGCAACACTGTAACCCGAGACAACGTCATTCTGCGCAGCATATATCTGGCCGATGGCGACCAGTACAATGGTTCGTCCATTGAAAGTTCAATCCAATCCCTTAAGGGGTTGGATTATTTTTCTGGAGTGGACATTGAGCCTATCCCGACCGGCGATCCTTCAGAAATGGATCTCAAGGTGTCCGTGCAGGAGAAACCGACGGGTGCCATCGGCGGCGGCTTCGGCTATTCCTCCTCCGGTGGGTTTTATGTGGCTGGAGATATTTCTGAGCGAAACCTTTTCGGCAAGGGGTATAATCTCGCCCTGGCCACCAAGTTTGGAGGTACCACGACTTCGTGGACTCTTGACTTCTACAACCCCAGGGTGAATGACGAATACTGGGGACTCGGATTCGGAACCAGTCTGACACAGGCGGAGTACGACGAGTTCGACAAGGATTCCCTCGGGTTCGGCGTCCGTGGCGTCCATGCCATCGGACCACGTACGCTTTTGAATTTGACCTACAATGTCGACATTTATGACATTAAGAATGTTGACGCCGATGCGTCTAGCTCCATCAAAGAGGCCGAGGGGGCGCATTTCGGCAGCGCTGTCGGTGCGGAATTGAATCGTTCTACTCTCCGTAAAAACAGTTTTTATTATTCCGAAGGCATGGCGAACTCGATTGGCGTTACGGTGGGTGGAGGCTTTTTGGGTGGTACGGACGACTATGTGAAGTGGGGGCATACGACTGACTTCTATCAAACTTTGGTCGGTGATCTTGTTTTTCATGGCAAGGCAGGACTGGGCTTTCTGCATGAGAACTTCGGTGGGAAGGATGTACCTATCTCACAGCGCTATTCTCTCGGTGGGATAAATTCCGTTCGTGGTTACACTTCTGGGAAGATATCTCCCCGCGATGATAATGGCGACCGGATTGGTGGCAACAAGTACCTGTCGACCAACCTGGAAATGCTCTATCCTCTCAGTAAGGAATACGGCATCTTGGGTGTGGCTTTTTTCGATGCAGGCAATGCCTGGAAGGAAGGCGAGTTCTTCTTCGATGAGGTCAACCCGCCTGAGGAAACTTATTCCTCGGCACCTTCATTTGGCATGTTCAAAAGTGTTGGCGGCGGCATTCGTTGGATGTCTCCCATGGGTCCGCTACGGATAGAATACGGTTTTGGTCTTGATGAGCTTGATGACAGCGGTTCTTCGAAGTTTGAGTTCTCCATGGGCCAGTCGTTCTAAGCTGCCGGGTGGAAATGGCGGCTGATAGAAATCTCGATTCCAACTGACACACATTAGTAAAGGAGATTGATACATTATGAAAAAGATTCTTGTACTGCTTATTATTGCCTTTCTTGCTTTGCAGGCTCCCGCTTTTGCCCAAGACCTGAAGGTGGCGGTCATCAATACCGCCCAGGTCATCGCGACTTCCCTTGCGGGCAAGCACGGAGAGCAGCAGGTGCAGGCAAAGATTGCGCCTATTCGGCAGGAATTTGAAAAAATGCAAAACGAATTTAAAAGCGTGGTCGAGTCCTACAAGAAGCAGCAAGCGGCACTGTCTGTGGAAAACCGTCAAATGAAAGAGATCGAGATCAAGCGTCGCCAGAATGAACTCCAGGAAATGGCTGGTGCCTATCGCCAGGCGGATCAAGCTGCGCGCAAGGAATTGCTTCCTCCCGTCCATCGTTTCCTGGAAAAGGCTGCCTCCGAGTATCTGGAGTCCCAGAAATACAATCTGGTTATCGACCAGACCCGCGGTGCTCTTGCCTATTATGACCGTGCCTTCGACGTCTCCGAAGCGGTCGTCAAGTATTGCGACGAGCAGTGGAAGGCCAAGGGCAACTAAGTACATGCTGCTCAGTGAGATCGCACAGGGCCTGGGACTTGAATTCACCGGTCCCGACACAGAGATCACTGGGATAAACACATTGGAGAGCGCCGGCAAGACGGAGCTCTCCTTTCTTGTGAATCCCAAGTATGCACCTCTGCTCGCAACAACGCAGGCAGCGGCTGTGATCTGTACCGAGGACTATGCGGCCGATGTCGAATCCGCATTGCTGAGTTCAGCTGTCTACATGGATTTGGCCCGGGTCGGACACCTCTTTTGCCGCCCCCAAGGAACTTTTTCCGGCGTCAGCGAACAAGCTGTCATTGCCCTGTCTGCCGTCCTTGGGGCAGATGTCACGGTGTACCCTTTTGCCTTCATTGGCGAAGAGGTAGTCATCGGCGACGGCTGCAGGATTTTCCCCGGCTGTTATGTTGGTGAGCGGAGTAGTCTGGGTAATGATTGCACCTTG
>JAHJKV010000154.1 GCA_018822065.1 Pseudomonadota bacterium | reverse complement strand
CCCCGCAAGGGAGACCGGGCCGTGAATTCGGTTTGCCTGGGATCAACCGCCGAGGTACGACTTCTTCACCTCGGGGTCATTGGCCATTTCTTCGGTGGACCCTTCCTTGATCACCCGGCCTGCTTCGAGCAGGTAGGCGTATTGGGCGAAGTTGAGGGCCATGCGCGCGTTCTGTTCCACAAGCAGGATGGTGGTCCCTTCCTTGTTGATCTCTCCCAGGGCCGCGAACACGCGCTGCATCAGGAGGGGTGAGAGTCCCATGGAGGGCTCGTCCAGGAGCATGAACCGGCGGCCGGAGACAAAGGCACGGGCCACGGCCAACATCTGCTGTTCACCGCCGGACATGGTACCCGCCTTCTGGTCCTTGCGCTCTTCCAGCCGCTCAAACACAGCGAACATGCGGTCGATGTCCCGCTGGATGCGTGACTTGTTCTTGCGGGCATACGCGGCGAGCTGCATGTTCTCCAGCACGGTCATGTTCCCGAACAGTCGACGCCCCTCGGGGACGTGGGAGATGCCCAGTTCGCTGACCACCCGTTCGGGCGGATAGTCGAGCATATTGATCTCGCCGAGAGTCATGCTGGAGTCGGGTCCCACGGGCACCAGTCGGGAGATGGCGCGCAACGTGGTGGTCTTGCCCGCGCCGTTGGCCCCGATGATGGTGGTGATGCTGCCTTCCTCGATCTCGAAAGAAACACCCTGCAGGGCCTTGATGTTCCCGTAAGCGACATGGAGATTGTTGATGATGAGTTTAATTTAGACCACCGCCTTTGTATCGCCGAGATAGGCCTCGATGACCTTGGGGTCGTCCTGCACTTCCTCGGGGGTGCCCTCGCTCAATACCTGGCCGAAGTTCAGGCACTTGACCTGCTGGCAGAGTTCCCTGACCACCTTGAGCCGGTGCTCGATGAGGAAGATGGCCAAACTGAAACGCTCATGCACGCCGCGTATGACCTCGATCATGTCATCCAGCTCCTCCGGGGTCATGCCCACGGTGGGTTCGTCCAGAAAGAGCACCTTGGGTTCGGTAACCAGAGCCCGGGCCATTTCCACCCGGCGCTGCGCCCCGTAGGGCAGATTGGTAACATAATCGTCGGCGTATTGGTCCACGCCGAAAAGCTTCAGATATTCATAGGACATTTCCTTGGCCTCGGCCTCTTCGCGAATACGCTTTGGCGTGCCGAAGAACGCGCCTATGAGGCCGTAGGTGAATTTGGAATAGCGGGCCATCATGATGTGATCCAGCACGGTCATATGCCGCCACAGCCGCATCTCCTGGAAGGTCCGGGCCAGGCCCAGTGACGCGATCTCGTTGGGTCGCATGCCGGTGATGTTTTGGCCGTCGAACGTGACCTCGCCGTCAGTGGGGCAATAGATGCCGCTGATCAGGTTGAAAATGGTGGTCTTGCCCGCGCCGTTGGGGCCGATGAGCCCCACTACCTGGCCGGGGTCGATGGACAGGTTGAACTCGTCCACGGCGCGCAGTCCGCCGAAGTTGTGGCCCATGTTGGTGACTTCAAGCATTGCCATGACTCGCCCCCTAGACCTTTGTCCTGCGCGGAGAGAGCATCTTGCGCAGGTTGAATTCCTTGAAGGATACCAGCCCTCTGGGGCGGTAGATCATGACCAGGATGAGCAAGAGCGGAATACACAGCCACTTGAGCATCTGCAAGGGCCGGAGCACCTCGGACAGGGCGGAAATGCCCACCGCGCCGACGATGGAGCCCCAGATCGAATTCAAGCCGCCGAAATAAACCATGGCCAGAATCTCGGCCAGCTTGGTCAACCCGAAGTCCGCCGGAGAGATGTAGCGGATGACGTGGGCATAAAGCCCGCCAGCCACCCCGGCCCAAAAGGCACCGAAGAGGAAGCAGCGCATCTTCACGGCCCGCGTGTCCACGGTCATGGCCTCTGCCGCGCTTTCGTCGTCGCGCACGGCGTTCAGGCCCTTGCCCATGGTGGAGGTCACGAAGTTGTTCATGATCCAGACACCGGCCACGGTGATGCTGAAGACCATGGGCAGGGTGGCCCAGTCCGGCTGGCCCGAAAGGCCGCGAGGGCCGCCCATGAACTCCAGGTTCTCGATCAGGCTCTTGACGATGAACAGGAAGGCCAGAGAGATGATGGCCAGATAGTCACCCCGCGTCTTGAAGGAAGGGATGGCGATGATCAAGGCCCCGAAGGACGCCACTGCCCCTCCGATGAGCAGCATCAGCGGGAAGAGCGCGTAACCGAGCAACGGGGAATGGAACACCGCCTCGCCGAGTAGCCGGTTGTCGGTGAACAGACCAATGGTGAACATCGATGCCGTGTAGGCCCCGAGGGCCATGAACCCGGGATGGGAGCAGGAAAACTCGCCCATGTAGCCGTTGATCAGGTTCAGGGAAAGGGTCAGCAGGATGGCGATGAGCATGAATTTAAGCGTCACCAGCCGGTAGTCGGACACCCCGGTCCAGAGGTGGAACACCAGATAGAGCATGCCCAGATGCACCATGACGGTGACCACGAAGGGCAACTTGAGCAGCCGGGCGGCGATGGCGTTTCCCAGCACGTCCGAGAACTTGGCGATGAGTCCCACGGGCAGGACGTAGATGATCGTGGTGTAGAGGAGCGCGCTGGGGATGAGCAGCGGCTGCTTGAGCATCAGGGTGAGCCCGAAAAGGGCGGGGACCTTGGGCAGGCCCAATGCCCTGGCCAGGGGGTAACCCACCACGTATTCCAGGGCCACGGCCACAAGCACGCCGAAGAGCCAACTCATGAGCGGCGCACCGGTGACCTGCCGCCGAATGGCCGCAAACACGGTTTTGATTGATTCAGGTACCTTCATATTCTCGTCCTTGCATTCGCTTCGTGACGTTTGGTGCGGATCGTTTGCCTCAGTCTTTCCCGGCGCGGATTACAGACGCAGCTTGGCGCTGTAGGATTCGCCGAACAGGCCGTGGGGCCTAAAGACGAGGATGCCCAGGATGATGGAATAGGAAATGAGGTCGCGCCAGGATGGGGACATCCAGGGGACGGAAGAGGCGATCATGGTCACGAAGACCTCGATGAACCCAAGCATGTACCCGGCGATGCAGGCGCCCATGATGGAACCGCGTCCACCCAGGATGGCGGCCACAAAGGCCTTCCAGCCGTAGACGATGCCCATGTAGGGGTTCAGGATGGGATAGGCCAGCCCGAACATGATTCCGGCCACGGCGGCCAGGCCCGACCCCATGCCGAAGGTCAGCCGGGCGATGTTGTTGATGGGCACGCCCATGAGCGGCACCACCGGAAAGTCGTAGGCCATGGCGCGCATGGCCATGCCCCATTTGGTGCGCTTCACGAACTGGTGCATGCCCGCCATCATGACCAGGGAGGCGACCACGATCATGACCTTGATGTTGGTCAGGGTGATCTGTCCCAGGTGGATGGTCTCGGTCTTGATCAGCTCGGGAAAGGCGACCTTTTGTCCGCCCACCAGGGCCAGCACGCCGGTCTCAAGCATGATGCCGATCATCAGTCCGGTGATGGCCGCCGAGGCGCGAGGTGCGTCACGCAATGGCCGGTAGCCCACGCGCTCCACGACCATTCCGATGACCGAGGTCAGGGCCATGGCCAGCAGGATGGTCATGGGCAGAACGACCCAGGTGGGCAACGCCCAGCCCAGCAGCACGGTGGCGACACCCAACGCGATGTAGGTGCCGGTCATGAAGATGTCGCCGTGGGCGAAGTTGAAGAGCATCAGGATGGAATAGACCATCGAGTAGCCCAGAGCGATGATGGCGTAGAAACTGCCGAACTGCAGGGCATTGAAAATATTCTGGACAAGGATGTCGACATTCATCTGAAAACACTCCGTGTTTGTTAAGGCCCGGGGCATACCTTGCCCCGGGCCTCGTGTCAAAGGCGTAGCTGCGACCTCGAAAGGTCGCTCAGGCTGCCCTTACGGGCACACGGACTGATAGAAGCTGTAGGCTCCATCCTGGTCGATCTGCACCACGACGGCGCACTTGATCGGGTCGCCTTCGGGGGTGAAGGACATGTTACCGGTGATACCGGCGAAGTCCTGCACGTTGCCCAGGGCGGTCTTGACTGCCTCACGGTCGGCCTTCAGGTCGCCAGAGATGCTGCCCGTGTCGGCAATGGCCTGCAGCAACAGCTTGATGGAGTCGAAGGTCAGAGCGGCCACGTCGTCAGGAGTGGCACCATAGGCGGCGTTATAGGCATCGATGAATTCCTTGGTCGCACCCTTGGCACCGGCAGCGGCGTAATGGGTGGAGAAGAAATAGCCCTTGCAGTCGTCGCCGCACAGGCCCATCAGGTCGCCGGAACCCCAGGAGTCGGAACCCATGATGGGCTTGTCCCAACCAAGAGCCTTGGCTTGCTTCACGACCAGGGGAATCTCATTATAGTACTGGGGAAGGAAGAGGATCTCGGCGCCGGAGTTGACGATATTGGTCAGCTGGGCGGAGAAGTCCACGTCGTTGGTGGTGAAGGATTCGAACGCGACAACAGAGCCAGCGCCATGGATTTCCTCAAAGGCACCCTTGAAGAACTCGGCCAGACCCTTGGGGTAATCAGAAGCGTTGTCATAGAGCACGGCAGCGGTCTTGGCACCAAACTCGTTGGTGGCGAACTTGGCAGCAACAGGACCCTGGAAGGGGTCGAGGAAGCAGCCACGAAAGACGTACGGGCGGTCCAGGGTGGTATTGGGGTTGGTGGACCAGGGGCTGATCATCGGGGTCGCGTAGTTGTTGCACACTTCACCGGCGGGCACGGCCTGCTTGGACGACTGGGGTCCGATGATGGCCAGGACCTCGTCCTCGGTGATCAGCTTGGTGGCGGCCTTGACAGCGGATTCGGCCTTGGACTCGTTGTCCTCGTAAACGAACTCAAGGGTGTACTTGGCGCCGCCGACTTCCAGACCCCCGGCGTCGTTGATCTTGGCCTTGAGCATCTCTGCGGCGTTCTTGGAGGATT
>JAHJKV010000153.1 GCA_018822065.1 Pseudomonadota bacterium | reverse complement strand
GTGCGTGAACCGCAGGGCAACGGGATCGCGGAGCGCTTCGTGCGTATCCTCAAGGAAAACCTGCTCTGGGTCAGGCATTTCGACACAGTGGAAGAAATGCGGCTGGCCCTGTTGGAATTCAAGGAAACCTACAACCGGGAATGGATCGTTGGTCGGCACGGGTATAAGACCCCTGCCCAGGTCAGAAAGGAGCAGACCGCCCCGGTGTCCGAGGCGGCCTGATTAGGAAAAATGAGTGTCCAAAAAACTGTAGACCGCTACAACCGATCATGCACCTCGGCATAATTGCGTTTGAAGGTTTTCATAATCGCACCGGTTATGCTGTTGTCTTCAGTACAAAACGAGGGCGCCTTCGTCTGATTATAATGTAGTATAATTGGGGTGCCATGACTCCTCCATGTATGATGTATGAAGTAGAGCTATACATAGATTTGTATCAAAAACTGAAACTATTTGACCTTAGCCCGCATCTGCATGGTGTGGGTCTTCTTTTATGATTGCGTGGCTGTAATTCAGCTGGCTGACATGGTTGAGCATTTGACGAATGTTGAGAACTTGCTCGAGTGGACTGTTTATGCTTACAGATTGCACCATATCCAGATGTGACGTCTTTTGGTCGCATCTGGTCACTGAGAATGATGTGGAGAGAGGCATGGTGAACCGGGATAAGAGCATCTTTTTCCGGCGTTGGTTGTGGACGCTGTTGGCGACTCTGTCTCTTATTTGTCCCTTCCGTGCCCTGGCCGGTTCCTATGTCGTCTCCAATACCAATGACTCCGGCGCGGGGTCCTTCCGCCAGGCCATTCTTGATCTCAATGCTGCGGCTGACGCGGCCAACACCATCACCTTCAACACTTCGGGCACCATCACCTTGGCTTCGCTCCTGGATGATGTGAACGAAGACGTGACCTTTGTGGGCGGTTCCGGGGTAAAGGTCGTTTTGCCCTCGGTGGGTGGCGGTACCAACCTTAGCGGCCTAGTCATGAACGGGGGCGGGGGCACCGCCTTCAACGGCGAGCTGCCTTCTTTTGAGGTGACGGGTACAGCTGATGGCATTCTTGGGGTGGGCGGGCCCATAGTGGAGTTCAACGATGACATCAGCGGCACCATATCCGCCACTGCCGGAACTGATGAGGTCTATGGCATATATGGCACGCTGGTTCGCATAAGTGATATTTCTGGAACGGTCAGCGCCGAAGCGGGTCGCAATGATTCCATAGCCCTTGTCGCAGACGCAATTCTGGATATTACCGGGGACGTTTCCGGCACGCTTACGGCCACATCTGGCCTGGACGCCGCGGCGGTGATCGGTTCTCCAGATGTGGATATTGCTGGGGATATTTCCGGCGTGCTGACAGCGCATGCGGGACAAGATGAGGCCTATGGCATTTCGGCAGACGATTTTGATCTTCAGGGAAATCTTTCCGGCACCATCAGTGCCACCGCGGATAGGGACGGTGCCTTTGGCTTCTATACGACGAACACATTGTACATACGAGGAACCCTTTCTGGCACCGTCAGCGCCACAGCAGGTGGACATACGGCCATCGGCCTCTTCAACGACACGGGCGTCATCAATGGCGGTGCCGTGAATACTGCCCTGGATATCAGCGGCAACGTCTCGGCCGAAGCAAACGGACTGGCCGTGGGCATTGCCGCTTGGGAGGCAATGAATCTCAATGTTACCGGGTCTATTTCTGGTGTGGACAACTCTGGCGGCGGTGCAGGCTATGCCGTTCGTTCCGGCAGGGATGACTGGGTAGGCGGCTGGGCTGGGGACAACAATGTGGATGACGTGGTGCAGTTTGGCAACGGGGCGTTCATCACCGGCCATGTCGACCTCGGCGGCGGCACAAACGCCCTGGGTATGGCCGGTTCCGGCTCCATGACCGGCAACCTGCTGAATATCAACACCCTGGACAAGGCCGACAGCGGCACCTGGACCATCAACGGACGTACAGCCGCCACCAACCTGTCCGTCGCGGGCGGCACCCTGCGCATGAACAACAGCGACGCGGGCTCCCCCGCCAACACTCTGGGCGGCACCCTGACCGTGAACAATGGCGCGTCGATGCAACTGGACGTTTATCAGACCGCAGCCTCGTCGCTGGACGTGACCGGCGCGGCCACCGTGAACGGGCAGGTGGTCTTCGTCCCGCGCGCGCTCCTGGCTTCGGGCACCACCTTCACGGCCATGACCATGGCATCCATGGCCGGTACGGGCCAATACACGGCACCGCTCTTCACGGTGGACACGAGCAGCGGTAACAGC
>JAHJKV010000152.1 GCA_018822065.1 Pseudomonadota bacterium | reverse complement strand
TGAATTTGGTCCCGAAGGACAGGTGTTGCTCTATCGGGGTATCGTCATGGATATCACCGAGCGCAAACGGGCTGATCATGCCCTGGAAGAAAGCGAGAAAAAATTTCGACTCGCATTTGATTCAAGTCCGGATGCAATCAACATCACTTCCTTAAAAGATGGCAGATACATAGAAATCAACCAAGCCTTTACCCGCTTGACCGGCTATACTGCAGAAGAGGTGATAGGGAAGAGTTCCTTTGAAGTAGATCTCTGGTGCGATCCCAATGATCGCGCGAAGTTGATTGACGATCTGAAGCGAGACAGTGTCTGTGAAAACCTTGAAGCAGAGTTCCGATTAAAAGACGGTGGCACAACAACAGCTTTGATTTCCGCGATGGTCATTTTCCTGAATGGTGACCCGCACATCGTATCCATTACTCGAGATATCTCCAAAATAAAACAAATCGAGAACGAGTTACGAAGAGCCAAGAATATCGCTGAAAAGGCCAACAGGACCAAGTCTGAATTTCTGGCTAATATGAGCCATGAAATTCGTACACCACTCAATGGCATCTTGGGAATGTTGCAACTTCTTAATCACACGGACCAAACACTCGAACAGGACGAATACACCCACCACGCAATTGAATCGAGCAAACGTCTGACCAAACTGCTCTCGGATATTCTTGATTTGGCACGAGTCGAAGCGGGAAGGCTCGAACTGAGCATGGAGTCTTTTGAATTAAATGATACCATAGAGGCCATCTGGCAATTGTTCGTTCCGGCGGCAGTTCAAAAAAATATTAAATTTCAAGTCACTGTTGATCCTACCATTCCAAAATATCTTCAAGGGGACCCGATCCGTCTCCAGCAGGTTATTAGCAATCTGGTCGGAAACTCCATCAAGTTCACTGAATCAGGCCAGGTGGGACTTGATGTCTCTGCTCTTCCTTCAATGTCAACTGACCATTTCAGGGTGCTGTTTAGTGTGTCGGATACGGGCGTCGGCATCCCTGACGGCATGATCAACGAACTTTTTGAAGTGTTCGTACAGGGAGAAACGGACTTTAGGCGAAGATTCCAGGGAGCAGGATTGGGACTGTCCATATCAAAACAACTTGTCACCCTCATGGGTGGAGTGATTTCGGTCGAGAGCGAGGTCGATGTCGGCACCACCTTCTATATTTCTCTTCCCTTCGGATTTGCCGACCCTGTCGACGAGTCCAGGCCAGATGACCAAGAACTTGACACCACGATGGTCCTCAACATCCTTGTGGCCGAAGATGATAAGGTGAATCAATTCTCCATCAGAAAGCTATTGGAAAAAATGGGGCACCGGGTACGAGTGGCGGAACACGGCAAGCAGGTTCTTGAGGCCTTGCGGCAAGAGGACTTCGATCTCGTAACCATGGACGTACAGATGCCGATCATGGACGGGATGGAGGCGACCAGGGCTATCAGACGTGGCGACGCCGGTGACGACAAGGTTGGGATTTTTATTGTCGCCATGACAGCCTACGCTATGGCCGGCGACAAGGAAAAATTTCTGCAAGCCGGTATGAATGACTATCTTGCCAAGCCTGTGGAGAATGCAGCCCTGCAATCAGTTATTAACCGGGCCGTCAAGATCAAGAACACATTGGCTTAAACGCATCAACCAGTTTCTGCCTGACCAGCGGTGATGGCAGAAAATTCACCCACAGCTTCCACACCCTGAGCAGGTTGCTCAGGGCTTTTTCGTTTCCGATAAATAACAAGCCGTTCAAACCTACGCGACCGCCCTCCCCCGTGAGGTGGCGACCAACTTTTCGATCTCCTCAAGGTAATCCCGATGGCGGAGCAGGTAGAAAGACAGGGCTTTGGAAAACTCCCGACCCACGAGGCCGTCGACGAACAGGCGGCTGATGTCCCGCTCTTCGTGCAGGATGCACTGCGACGCCAGGAACACGGCCTTTTCGTCGATGGTCATTCGTGCGATGGCCTGGCGCAGGGCCTCGGTCGCCCGTGGCTGATACATTTTGATGTAGAGTAAATCCAGGGCATTAGCGATGAGGATAGGGATATAGCGGTCGTGTTTTTTGCGCAGGGTGTCAATGAACCGGGCCGGGTCGTTCAACTCCTTGACCATGTCCAGGGTCGGGAACATGACTTCCAGCCTGGAGAAGGTTTCGAACACCTGCTTGAGCTTCTCCGAATAGTCCCAGGTGCGCATGGCGATGTTGTACTTGCGGTCGGCCAAACCTTCGATGAACCCGGCGACGCAGTCCGAGGCGAGCTTGGAGATGACCGCTGCCCAGATTTGCAACTCAACGGCGATGTTCGCCACCCCGGCAGCGCTTAAGACCATGACGATGACAAAGTTGAGGCCGATGGCGATGGGGATGGACAGAATGCTCCGGAAGAAATTCCCCAGCGCAGCCTCTCGAGGCAACCCCCGGAAGATATTATGGCTCGAGATGTAAACCCCGTTGGTGATGGCCATGAGCGAATAGAGCAGGACCGGATTGCTGGCGATGTTGATGCCCAGACCATGGTCCAGCACCACGGATTTGCATAGATAATCCAGCAGGGGCACTGAAAATCCCGTGTAGAGAAGCGAGTCGGAAATGCGATCCCAATTGACGAAATCGTTCCAGCGTAGATACTGCGAACGTCGGAATCCGCCCCCACCGAGAACGGACTGGATGACGTTCCTGATCCCGGTGATGGAAAACCAGATCACGCCCCCGAGATAGGCCAGAACCCACCAATCTTTGGTCAGATAGAAGGTAAGAAATGCGGGAATGAAGCCGAGGAACACCTTGAGCAGGTTCTTCAGGGTAGAGTTCAGGTATCGGACCGAAGGTCCCTGCTTCGGGGAGGTCCGCTCATGATGCAGCCGCAGTCCGTTATCCGCTTCCTGGCGCACCCCACCCAAGGTGACCACATTGCCGCAGGCCCCGTCGTCGATGTGATACTCGGACACCTTCCAGCCATCGATCTTGTCGCACAACACCCAACGAAGCAGGCGGGTATGACTGGCGAGGCGCAACATGTTCCCCAAAAACCCGCGCTTGCGCGGCGGTGGGATGTATTCGACAGTCTGGGTGATGCTGGCCGAAACCGGCAGGCAGTTGCCATGCGCCCGATTGAGCACTTCCCGCTGGGACTTGGCCGGGAGCGTGTCCACCACGGCGAAGCCCATGCCGTGGGTTCGGGACGAACTGCCAGTCGACCCGCTCCCGATTTTCGTCTTCAGTGTGGCATGACGGTAATTATCTTTCACTAGCTCAAAATTATTCAAAATTTCAGAGAACTTAATGAGCCGGCCCTGGGCCTCTGGCGCATCGCTCTGACTCAGGCTGTCGATGCAATTCAGAATCATCCGCTTGAGCGCGACCGTATTCTGCTCATTGATGGCTCGCTGCAACATGCTCAGGGGCTTGCGCCGCAGCACTTGCATATCGGTCATGGTCTTCAGGTTGAACATCTCGAAATGGGTAATTCTGCCCTGACAGTCATAGAGCATTTCAATGGCATCCTCCAACCGGAGGTCCGCCAGGATCAGGGTCAGCAAACTCGCGTGATAGGCGTTCTTTATTCGACTGGTCAGCTCCGCAGGAGAGAGACTGAGCAGGAGCGGCCCCTCGCCATGCGGGCACGGACAATCAGGATTCACAAGGTCCAGATTTTCTCCTGGAACGAGATAGCGG
>JAHJKV010000151.1 GCA_018822065.1 Pseudomonadota bacterium | reverse complement strand
CGTGGGCCACCCCGGCACGAACGCCGGCGGCCAGGTCCGTGGAGTCTTCCCCCTTGCAGCGCAGGCCCATGAGAAACGCTCCAGCTTGGGCCATGCCCAGCTTGCCGTCCAGCAATTCGCCAAACATGAAGTCGGCCTGGTTGTCGGTCAGGTTTTTCCCTTGTGCCAGGAGTTCGAGTATTTCGGATACGGTCATGACAGTCTCCTATATGATTCCATCAAGGAAGTTTTTCAATAGTTTCGGGCCTTCAGGCGTGAGAATCGACTCGGGATGGAACTGCACTCCGGTCCAGGGCCGGTCGGAGTATTTCAGACCCATGACCTCGTTTTCCGCCGTGCGGGCCGTGATCTGCAAGAGGTCGCCCGAGCCTTCGGGGTCCACCACCAGGGAGTGGTAGCGGCACACCTCAAAGGGCTGGGGCAATCCCTGGAACAGGCCAACGTTGTCGTGGTGCACCAGGGAGGTCTTGCCGTGCATGATCCGGCTGTTCCGGTTCACTGAGCCGCCTGCGAACTGCCCCAGGGTCTGGTGGCCGAGGCACACGCCCAAGGTCGGAGTGTCCTTGGGCAGCAGTTCCAGAAACTTCAGGCAGTTCCCGGCGTTGTCTGGCCTGGAGGGTCCGGGCGAGAGGCAGACGCGCTCGCACCTGGCCACGAAGTTCGGGTCCAGCAGTTCGCCCCGGTCGTTTCTGAGCACCACGGGGTCGGCCCCAAGCTGCTGGAAGGCCTGCACCAGATTGAAGGTGAAGGAGTCGAAATTATCGATCAGCAAAAACATCGCTGTCCTCCTTGCCCCGGACCACTTCCCGGATCACACGCGCCTTGTTGTTGCATTCCTGCCATTCTTTTTCCGGGTCCGAGTCGAAGACGATGCCCGCCCCGGCCTGCCAGTAGCAGACCCCGTCGCGAATCCACATGGAGCGGATGGTGATGCCGGTGTCCAGGTCCACGGACCCCTCGTCCAGTCCCACCCAGCCGATGCAGCCCGCATAGGGGCCGCGGTCCTGGGTGGCCTCGTTCACCAGTTCCAGGTCGGCGATGATCTCCATGGCCCGGATCTTGGGCGCACCGGAGACCGTGCCTGCCGGGAAGGTGGCGGCCAGCACGTCGATGGCGTCGAGGCCGGGCCGCAGGTCTGCTTCCACGTAGCTGGTCAGGTGCATGACATGGCTGAAGCGCTCCACCTGCATGAATTTCTGCACCGTGACCGAACCGGCGGTGGCGATGCGCCCCAGGTCGTTGCGGCCCAAGTCCACGAGCATGACGTGTTCGGCCCTTTCCTTGGGGTCGGCCAGGAGTTCGCGCTCCATGGCCAGATCCTCGGTGCCGTTCTGGCCGCGTGGCCGGGTCCCGGCAATGGGCCGGACCTCGAGCCTGCCCTTTTGGCAGCGCACCATCATCTCCGGCGAGGAACCGAGCAGCACGCCGTCCTCAAACTTCATATAGAACATGTGCGGCGAGGGGTTCACCTGCCTGAGCCGCCGGTAAATGCGGAAGGGGGAGTCCGTGGCCGGAACGCTGAACCGGGTGGAAAGCACCACCTGGATGCATTCGCCCTCGGAGATCAGCTCCTTGGCCTGCAGAACCGAGTTCTTGTATTCCTCGCGGTTCGGCAGGGCCGTGGGCTCCGCATCCGGCACGGTGGCGGGCACGGTCAGGGGGGCGAACCACTCGGTCTGAGCAGGGGAGAGCGGCGCGTCTGCGTCCAGGGAGAGGAAACAGCAGCGGTGGTGCAGGTGGTCGAAGAGCATGACCCGGCCGGGCAGCACCAGCCGCGCCTCGGCGGTTTCCGGCGGCAGCACGGTTGCAAGCTTCGGCTCCAGCATGCCGCCGACCCCGTAGCCGAAATAGCCGATGAGTCCCCGGGTGATGCCGGGCAGCCCGTCCAGGTTCGGGATGACGTTCAATATCTGGATGGCTTTGCGCACCCCTTCCATGTAGGGCTCGCCTTCCAGTTCCTTGACGGCAGCCAGGCGCTCGTCCTTGCAGATCACCTTGAGCTTGCCTGCGTCGGGCTCCAGCACCAGCCGGAAGTCCCAGGCCATCAGGGAGTGGCGGCCCCAACGACCGTCCACCTCAGCTGATTCCAGCAGGATGCCAGGTTGGTCGCCCACCAGCCCCATGAAGAGGCTGATGGTGGTCTGCACGTCCGCCGGGAGCCATTTCCCGTATTGGCGCAGTGTAATTTTTTCCACGTGATTCCTCCGTTATGTTCCGTCCTCGAGTTGTTTTTCCGGGCCGCCAGATCGGGTTCTTGGCCTGGACGGAAACGAGGATGAGCGGGAACGGGATCTGAGCAGACCCGCCCCCCTTCGGGGTGTCCGCTTATGTTTCGTCTTGCCACCACCAGCGGGCGCGGTCAGACAAAAGCTCCAGGTCACCACCAGCGGCGATGTTCAAGAAACCCGTGAACTGACGCAAGGTCTCCTGCAGAAACGGGTTGGCCTCGCTGATGGTTTCGAACAATTCCTGATCCTCGGTGAGCATCTTCTTGGCCGACTCCAGCCGTCTGCGGAACGACGGGGTCACATACCGTTCGATGCCGTTCACTTGTCGCATGGCAGCCAGATGGGCCACGGTGGTGGTAAAATTGAGTCCCTGCACATAGGCCATGGCCCGGTCGTGTTCCTTGGCCGAGGCCAGGAAGGGTTCAAACCCCATCTGGCGCAACAGTTCGGTCACAGAGGTGGGGTCCGCCCCCATGCCGGGGGTAACGGCCACCCGGGGAACAAAGCCCTCGGGGATGATCGGCCCGAAGAGCGGGTGCGTCCCGACCACCGGTCCCTCGTAGTGGCGCAGCATGGTGGTCATGGGCACCACCTTCACGCTGGTCACGTCCGAGAGGATGGCGCCGCGCAGGAAGGGCACGACCTTGTCGAGGGTCTCGTTCAGGGCCGTGGCAGGCACGGAGAGGATGACCAGGTCGGCCCGGACCAGAACGTTCTCAAAGGATTGGCCTTCCAGGGGACGTCCGAGCAAAGACACGGTCTTGCCCAGACTCTCCAGCCGCGAGGCGAAGAGTCGGCCCATGGCCCCGTGTCCGCCGACGATGGCGATCCGCTCTATGGTGCGTGCCTCTGTCACTGGTTGCCCTCCCGGACCTTGGCCCATTCGTCGAAGAAGGTCGGAAACGACTTGGACACGCAGTTGGCGTCGTCGTGGATCACCGTGATCCCGGCCAGTCCGAAGATAGAGGTGGACATGGCGATGCGGTGGTCGCTGTATGTGTTGAAGCGAATCTCGCGGTCCCCTCTGATGGGCCGGGG
>JAHJKV010000150.1 GCA_018822065.1 Pseudomonadota bacterium | reverse complement strand
GGCGAAGGCCAGTTGCACGGCCAGGGCATCGGCTTTGAAATTTTTGACGACGTTCTGATCGGCCAGACCGACTTTGTCCAGCACATCAACTACCAGCGCGCCCTCCAGGGCGAACTGGCCCGGACCATGTCGGAATTCCCCCAGGTCGACCGCGCCCGCGTCCACCTGGTCATCCCGCAGAAGTCGCTGTTCATCGAAGACCAGGTGCCGCCGACCGCCTCCATCATCCTGAAGCTCAAGGGCGACGGAAAGCTTTCCAAGAAGGAGATCGAGGGCGTTGTCAACCTGACAGCCATGGCCATTGAAGGACTGGAAAAGAGCCACATCACGGTCACCGACATGAACGGCCAGCCCCTCTACGAACCCGATACGGATGGAGAATCTCTCGGCATGAGCTCCACCCAGATTGAATACAAGAGCGGAATTGAACGCCAGCTTGAACGTCGCGTTCAGGAACTCCTGCAGCCTGCGGTCGGCCCCGGCAAGGTCATCGCCAGGGTCAACGCCGATCTCGATTTCTCCCAAAAGACCATCCATAGAGAAGTGTTTGACCCGGACGGCTCGGTGCTTCGCAGTGAAAACCGCAGCGAGCAGACCACCCAGGGTCGCGCCAACCTCGACGGCGGCGTGCCCGAAGCGAACTTCCGCGGCGACGGCTTCACCGGCAGCCAATCCACCCAGGACTCCACCATGGAGACCCGCACGTCCAACTTCGAGATCAACAAGGAAGAATACAATATCGTAGCCCCTGTGGGTGAACTCAAGCGCATCTCGGTTGCGGTTGTCGTGGATGGCACGTATACTAAGAATCCAGACACTGGCGAGATGGTCTATGTCCCTCGCAAGGCAGAGGAACTCGCCGAATATGAACGCCTGGTCAAGTCCGCCATCGGCTTCGACAACCAGCGCTCGGACCTGGTGGAGATTTCCAATATCTCCTTCGGTGAACCCGAATCCATGGATTCCCAGTCGCTGATGCGTACCATGGTTGAATATGCCCAGCGTCTCGGCAAGCCGTTCTTAAATGGTCTGTTGATCTTCCTCTTCCTGATCCTCGTGGTCCGCCCCGTGGTCATGGCGCTCATCCGCCCCCGCGTGCAGGAACAGGATATGGACGAAGTTGCCGGTCTGCCCGGTGCGAGCTCCCGTCTGGCGCTCGACGAAGCCGAGGTGGACGAGGAGGCTCTGGACGCCTCCATGCGGCTGGAGAATGCCAAGAACCTGGCACTGCAGCTCTTCGAGGAAAACATGGACCAGGCCGTCAGACTGCTGAAGACCTGGACCAAGCAGGAGGCATAAGTCGTGAGCGACTTCAACGGGTTGCAAAAGTCTGCCATCGTCCTCCTCGCCCTGGGCGAAAAGTTCACGGGCGAGGCGTTCAAAAGGATGGAGCGCCAGGAGATCATGGCTATCTCCAAGGCCATGCTCGAAACCGAGTCCGTCCCCAAGGAAGAGGTACTGGCAGTACTCAAGGAATTCAACGATGCCCTGGCCTACGGAGCGGAACTCCTGGTGGGTGGTGCAGACACCGTCAAGCGTCTGCTGACCAAGACCCTGGACTCCGAGACCGCCAAGTACATCATGGATTCCCTTGACCTGGATACCGGCCCCACGCCTTTCCAGGAGCTAGAAAACGTCAGCCCGAAGATTCTCTCGCAGATATTGAGAAACGAACACCCGCAGACCCTGGCCCTGATCATAGGCCACCTGCATCCCGACCAAGCCGCCGAGCTTGTCCAGAACCTGCCCTCCGGCGTCCGCGCCGAGGTGCTCATGCGCCTGGCGAAGCTGGAAGCCGTGGCCGAGGAAATGCTCATGGAAGTCGACAAGGTGCTCCAGAGTCAGTTGATCGCCATCGGCGGCAAGGAAGGCAAGAAGGTCGGCGGCGTCAACGCCGTAGCCGAGATTCTCAATGCCGTGGACCGGGCCACCGAAGAAGAGGTACTCTCCGAGATCGAAGAGGAATCCACCCAGATGGCCGAGGACATCCGAAACCTCATGTTCGTGTTCGAGGACATCAAGGCCATCGACGACCGCAGCATCCGCGAGCTCTTAAAGGAGGTCTCCAACGAGGACCTGACCATGAGTCTCAAGGGTGCCAGCGACGACCTGAAAGACAAGTTCCTCTCCAACCTCTCCGAGCGTGCCGCCACCATGATCCGCGAAGACCTCGAAATCATGGGCCCGGTCAAGCTCGCCGACGTGGAAGGCGCGCAGCAGAACATCGTCAAGACCGTCCGTCGTCTCGAAGACGAAGGCAAGATCGCGATCAACAGAGGTGGCGGCGATGAGTTTATCTAGCCAGATGGACACCCATGTCTCGGGTCGGGTCCTCCTGGGTGCAACCACCCCAGGCCCCGACTCCATGACCTTGCAGGAGATGGAAGGCAAGAAGAAGCTCGTCTGGGACGATGCCATGAACGGCGAGTTCATGGAGCGCGTCCGGGGCAAGGCCCAGACCAAGGCCAAGGAAATCATTGCCGAGGCCATGGAAGAGGCCAGACATATCAAGCAAACCGCCCACAATGCCGGTCTCTCCCAAGGACTCGCCGCAGGCCAGGAACAGCTGGAGCAGCACCTGGAAAACATCAGCGTCGGCCTGGGACAGGTCATCCAGTCCATCCAGGACCAGGCGGACGTCATCTGGGAAGAACGCCGCCACGACTTCGTGCGTCTGATCACCATGGCCGTTGAAAAGATCGTGGGCATCGAGATGGTCCAACGTAGGAAAGAGATGCTCGATTTCCTGCTGGAACAGGCCGTGACGCGCATCGAATCCGACCGGTTCTTCATCATCCGCACCTCGCCCACCGACGCCGATATCATCGACGAACTGCTGGTGCGGATCCAGACCCAGCACCCCAAGCTCGCGAAGTGGATGATCAAGTCCGACCCCTCCATCACCGCCGGGGTCATCATTGAGAGTGCCGACGCCAAGGTGGAAAACACCGTGGAAGGCCGCTGGGCAGGGGTCGCCGCCATCCTGGACCAACTCACGGTCTACGGGCCGAACCAGGAATAGGGGCCGTTCATGCCGCTTTCCGCCTCCGAATGCAGTTCCCTGATGGGTTCCCTTGATCCCTGCCAGGCCTACGGCAAGATCACCAAGGTGGTGGGCCTTATCGCCGAGGGCGAAGGCATCCGCGCGCCGCTGGGTTCTGTCTGCCAACTGCTCACCAATGAAAACGACGAGCAGGGCATCGCTGCCGAGGTGGTCGGCTTCAGAGACGGCGCCTGCCTGTTCATGCCCTACGGCGACATGCGCGGCATCAGCCCCGGCTCCCTGATCAAGAACAGTTCCACCCCGCCGCTCATCCCCTTTTCCCAGAAGCTCCTAGGGCGGGCTGTGGACGCCTTTGGGGTTCCCATGGACAACCTTGGCGACCTCGTCCCCGAAGCTTTCATCCCCCTGTACAACTCGCCCCCCAACCCCCTGGAGCGCCCCCGCATCGACGAACCTCTGGACGTGGGCGTGCGCGCCGTCAACGGCCTGCTCACCTTGGGCAAGGGCCAACGCGTGGGCATCATGTCCGGTTCCGGCGTAGGTAAATCCACCCTGCTCGGCATGATGGCACGCTACACCAAGGCAGACGTGAACGTCATCGCCCTTGTGGGCGAGCGCGGCAGAGAGGTGGTGGAGTTCATGCAGCGGGACCTGGGCGAGGAGGGCATGACCCG
>JAHJKV010000149.1 GCA_018822065.1 Pseudomonadota bacterium | reverse complement strand
GTCGGACTGTCCGGCAAAGACGGAATGCTCATCAGGTGCGAGAAGAAGGAGCTGGCCATCGAGAGAAAGGACGCTCCGCCCGAGCTGCTGGACCTGGGCAAGGTGGGCCAGGTGACCGAGATCAACACCGGGGTGCTCCGGTCCCTGGAGCGCGAGGGGTTCATCCCGGTCATCGCGCCCGTGGGCGTGGACGAATTCGGCGAGACCTACAACATCAACGCCGATGCCGTGGCCGGGGCCGTGGCTGCGGCCATGGGCGCCAAGCGCCTGCACCTGCTCACGGACGTGGAGGGGCTCCTGGACGCGGACGGCGAGCTGATCCAGTTCCTGACCGTGACCGAGGCCTTTGAGGCCATCCGCAGCGGCGTGGCCACGGGCGGCATGATCCCCAAGCTGCACTGCTGCCTGGAGGCGCTGACCGCCGGGGTGGAAAAGGCGCACATCATCGACGGGCGGGTGGAAAACTGCGTGCTCCTGGAGCTTTTCACCAAGGAAGGCATCGGCACGGAGATCGTCCGCGAACCGGACAGCCCGCTGGTGGGCACCGTGGCCGTCACGGAATAGCACCCGGACGGCGACATGAACCAGGCGCACACGCGCCCCAACCCTTCAAAGGACAGGAACACTGATGATCGCCGTCTCCCTCATAGGCTACAAGAATTCCGGCAAGACCACCCTGGGCGTCAGCCTGGCGCGCGAACTCAAAGCGCGGGGAAGGAGCGTTAGCGTGGTCAAGCACGCCGGGCATTTCACCGAACCAGAAGGGGCGGACACGGCCCAATACAAGGCTGTGGCCGACATGGTCGTCGGCATCAGCGAAGGCGAGACCCTGGTTTCCTGGCCCAAAGAGCGCCCCCTGCTCGAACTGCTGCCCTTGATCAAGACCGATGTCCTGCTCGTTGAGGGCGGCAAGAAGCTCGGCTACCTGCCGCGCATCGTCATCCTGGGCGAGAAGGATGGCGAGTTGGAGGCCGAGGAACTGAGCCGCGGGCTGGCCCTGGCCGTGGTGCGCAAGGGTACGGCGGACCCGGCGGCCCTGGCCGGACTGATCCTGGACAAGGGGTTCCTGCTGCCGGGCCTGAGCTGCGGCGCCTGCGAACGCAAGGGGTGCACCCAGCTCACCCGCGAGATCGTGGCTGGCACGGCGAGCTTCGAGGAATGCGTGGTGACTGGCGGAGGGACCGTGACCATCAAGGTGGACGGAGCGGAACTGGCCGTGAACCCCTTTGTGGCCCGTTTCATGGCCTCGGGGCTCCGGGGCATGCTCTCTGAACTCAAGGGTTTCAGCCCCGGAACGATCGAAATCACCCTGGAGTAGTCATGGCCCACGACTTTCTGACCCTGCTTTCCCGCGACGAGTTTCAGGCGCTGCTCACAGACTTTCCCCTGATGAAAACCGAGACCGTGCCCCTGGAAGGGGTGCGGGGACGAGTCCTGACCGAGGAACTGCTGGCCCCCGAGGACCTGCCCCAGGCCACTCGCTCCTGCATGGACGGCTATGCCGTGAACGCCCGCGACCTGTTCGGGGCCTCGGAGTCCAACCCCAGCTACCTGGAACTGGCCGGAGACATCCCCGTGGACCACGCCCCGGAGCAGATATTGGAGCGCGGCCATTGCATGGCCATCCCCACCGGAGGCACCCTGCCCCAAGGTGCTGACGCAGTGGTCATGGTCGAGCACACGCTGGACATGGAGGGGAACATCGAGATTCGCAAAAGCATAGCCCCTGGCGACAACGTCATGCTCCAGGGCGAGGACGCTACCACAGGCGTTGCCTGCCTGGCCGCCGGAACCCGGCTGCGAACCCAGGAGATCGGGCTCTTGGCCGCTCTGGGCGTGAGCCGGGTGGGGGTGCGCAGCGCGCCCCGCGTGGCCATCCTTTCCACGGGCGACGAACTGGTGCCCATCGAGTCCCGCCCCTGGCCCGGACAGGTGCGCGACGTGAATTCCCACACCGTGGCCTGCCTGGTTCGCGAAGCGGGCGGGCTGCCCATGTCGCTCGGCATCAGCCCGGATGACCTCGACGGACTGACCCGGACCCTGGCCGAGGGTGTGGGGCAATTCGACGTGGTGCTGGTTTCAGGCGGCAGTTCTGCCGGGGTGCGCGACCTGAGTGTGGAGGCCATCGAGCGCATCGGAGGCGAGGTGCTGGCCCATGGC
>JAHJKV010000001.1 GCA_018822065.1 Pseudomonadota bacterium | reverse complement strand
CGGCGGTCAGGGTGATCAGCCCGTTGGTCATGGATTCCAGGATGGACTCGTTGTAGTTCTTCATGTCCATGACTTCCTGGAAGAGCTTGGCATTCTCGATGGCGATGGCGGCCTGGGCGCTGAAGGCCGCCACCCGGGACTCGTCCTTGAGGTTGAAGGGCCCCTCCTCCTTGTTCAGGAGCTGAATCACGCCGATGCTCTGGCCTTTCTTGTTGATCACCGGCATGCACAGGATGGTGTTGGTCTTGTAGCCGGTTTTCTTGTCCACAGCCTGGTTGAAGCGGGCGTCGGCATAGGCGTCGGGGATGTTGGCGGTCTCCCCGGAGGTGAAGACGCTCCCAGCGATGCCCAGGTGGTTGGGGAATCGTATTTCCTTGGTTTCCAGTCCGGAGGCGACCATGGACCAGAGCTGGTCTGTCTTTTCGTCATTGAGGAACAGCGTGCCCCGGTCGCACTCCAGCATGGAGGTGGCCGTGTCGATGATTTTCTCGATGAGCGGCTGCAGCCGGATTTCCGTGGACACGGCTCGGGTGATCTCGAAGAGTTCCGCCTCCTCCTTGTGGGCCTTGTCGATCTCCTCGAACAGCTGGGCCTTAACCAGGGCCGAGGCTGCCTGGGATCCCATGGCCTCCAGCAAAGAGAGGTCGGAGTCGGTGAAGTCCTCGTCGTCGTGCTTGTTCAAAATCTGGATGACCCCGACGGTCTTGTGGTGGTTGTCCCGCACGGGGGCGGTCAGGATATTTCGGGTGCGATAGCCGGTTTTCTTGTCCACGGCAGGATTGAACCGGGAGTCGGCGTAGGCGTCGGGGATGACCAGGGCCGTACCGCTGGTGAAGACGCTGCCCGCTATTCCAAGGTGGTTTGGGAACCGGATTTCCTGGGCCATGCCCTGACCTGTGGCGATGCGCGAGAAGAGCTGCTGCTCCTTGCGGTCGTTCATGAAAATGGTTCCCCGGTCGGCGCGCAGGGCCTCGGTGGTCAGTTCCACCAATCGGCCGAAGAGCACGTCAAGCTCCAGGGAGTCGGCCAGGGAGTTGGAGACCTCCATGAGGGCCGTAAATTTTTCCAGGGTCTCGGAGATGGAATCCAGGAACACATCCTGGTCGGAGGTCGACAAGGTGTCCAGAATGCGGCGGATGTCCGCCTGTTGCATGCGCTGCTCAAAAACCCGTGAGAGCAGTTCGGGGGATGGACCTTTGATCTCGGCCATGGGCTCCTGTCCTGTGAACTGAAAACTTTAGCGATTATATAAGTCGAAATCCCTCGGTATTTCAACAGGAATCATTGAATTAAACGAAAAAGTCACTTGTGAACGGACGCAGGACATGCCGTGGAAACAGGATGAGGGGAGAAACAGCTGAATCGCGGTTGGTTTGGCTGCCTCCTGTCGGGGTGTCCTGGTGGGGCGTTCGAGCTATTCGGAATCCACGTGCCGCAATAGGCCGTCGAGCCTTCGGGATGCGGGCCGCAAGAGGAATTCCGAGCCGACCACGGCATAGAACAGGGGTAGACACGAGATCAAAGAGGGGGAGAGACCCCAGATGAAGGTATGCTTGGCGGCAGTAAAAGCGAGCATCTTGAGGAAACTGATCATGGTCCCGATTACCCCGCAGGCATAGAGATGGACGATGGCTCCGCGGATGACCTCGGTCCTTCGGTCGAGTCCTTCGATGGTGCCGGGGCTGACGATGAGCAGTCGCAGGCTGCTGAGGGCCTGCAATGTGTCCAGGGCGCCGTAAGAGAGGTAGCACAGGCCGAGGGTGCCGAAAACGCAGACGAGTATCGCAGGGATATATATGAAGCCGAAAACATCATCAGCCAGGGCAATATCTCCCGCAAGGATGCCGAAAGCGAACAGGACGCCGAGGATACCGGAAAAACGCATGGTTGTTCTCCTTGATTCTTGTGTCGCACCCTAGCAGGGCCTATCTGCCAAGACAACCAGGGCGTATCTGTTTATGTCGTATACTTCTTCTTTTTTTTTGGATAATCGTCTACGATAGATCGATCATGCACTTTTTCCGGATTAGGATATGCCCAAAGTGAACACGACAAAAGCGCAGTTGAGTGCGGAAGTCGAAGCGCTCCGAAAGGAGAAAGAGCTTCTTATTCAGGAACTTGCGTCAGCTCGCAAGAATCTCGATATCTTCCAGACTCTCTACCAGCACCTGCCCCTTCCCACACAATCCCTGGATGGCGATGGTGTCATCCGGAATGTGAACAAGGCTTGGCAGGACAGGTTTGGCTATGCTGCCTCCGAGGTTATCGGTCGCCCCATGGCGGACTTCGTGGTTCCCGATCCTTCTGGTGCGCTCCATTGTCGTTTCAAGCAGTTCCTCAAGGAAGGCAAAGTTTCCGGGGTCACCTTCAACATGCGTCACACGGACGGGACCGTCGTACCCGTGTCGATTGAGGGGGGCACCAGCATCACAGCCGAGGGGCAGCGCACCCATTCTGTGCTGTTTGATCTCGACGAACAGGGTCGCACCCGACAGAAGTATGACGAGTTGTCCCAACGGTATACGGCCCTGTTTGAGGAGAGCCCGACGGTCACCCTGGTCATTGATCCGGAAAACGGGTCCATCCGGGAGGCCAATGCCGTAGCGAGCCGTTTTTATGGGTACACTCCCGAGGAGATGACCCGGCTCCATGTCTGGGACCTGAAACGCGACATCAATCGGGACCGGTTGCTTGAGGACATGAAGCGGGTTGTGCAGAAAGGGAAGGATTCCTTTTCTTCCGTGCATTACACCAAGACAGGTGAACCCCGGAACGTGGAAGCCCATGTGGGGAGGGTGCTCCTTGGCGATAAGATACGACTTTATTATGTCATCCTCGATGTGACCGGCAAGGT
>JAHJKV010000016.1 GCA_018822065.1 Pseudomonadota bacterium | reverse complement strand
GATTGGGAACATCGTTGAAGATGAAATCCATGCCGAAGAGCTCCCCGCCCAGAAGCCAGCGCCGATAGCTCAGGTAGCGACGATCGTCGATGAAGCTGATGTTTACGATCCGGTTGCGCTCGGGTTGGCGTGAAACGTAGTTGGCACCGTTGCAGGCCCCCATAGACACGCCGTAGACATTTTTGAGCCAAAGCCCCCTATCCATGAGCACCCGAATCACACCGGAGGTGAACACACCGCGCTGGCCGCCCCCCTCCAGGATCAGGGCTGCATCCCGAAGCTCGATCTCATTCCGGGGCGAGATCAAACCCATCATCCTCGGTCTTTTGGGGGGCGCACTTCTTGCCGTGGCCGGGCTTGACGGTCTTCATGGTGGTCATGGCCGCGGCGACCATGCCGGTCAAGTCCGTCAGGTTGCCAGGCACGATCATGGTGTTGTTCTCCCGGGCCAGGTTGCCGAACTCGCTCACATACTGCTCGGCCACGCGCAGATTGGCGGCCTGCATGCCACCCTTCTCCGCCAGGGCTGCGGCCACCTTGCGCAGACCTTCGGCAGTGGCCTCGGCCACCAGTTCGATCTGCTGGGCATCGCCCTGGGCTTCGTTGATTCGCTTGATTTTTTCGCCTTCGCTCTTGAGAATCTGTTCCTGGCGATAGCCTTCAGCGCGGTTGATGCGTGACTGGCGGTCGCCCTCGCTTCGGGCGATCTCGGCCCGCTTCTCGCGGTCCGCCTTCATCAGCGACTCCATGGCGTCCATGACCGACTTGGGCGGATGGATATCCTTGATCTCGTAGCGCAGCACCTTGATGCCCCAGGTGTGGGCGGCCTCGTCCACGGCCTGAACCACCTGCTGATTGATGGTCTCGCGCTCCTCAAAAGTCTTGTCGAGGTCGATCTTGCCGATGGCCGACCGGAGGGAGGTCTGGGCCAATTGGCTGGCAGCGCGATGGTAGTCGTCGATGCCGTAGGCGGACATCTGGGCGTCCTGCACCTGAAGGTAGATGACTCCGTCGATCTCCACTGAGACGTTGTCACGGGTAATGCAGATCTGGCTGGGGATGTCCATGACCTCTTCCTTCATGGAACGGCGATAGGCCACTCGGTCCATGAACGGGATCAGGATGTGGAACCCGGCCTGCAAGGAACGGTTGAATTTGCCCAGCCGTTCGACGATGACCGCTGTTCGCTGCGGCACCACCACTGCGGATTTGAGAAAAAGGACGATCACCAATATGGCTATCAGGACCAGGACGATGAGGGACTGATCGATCTGCATAACTGCGCTCCTTAGGGCGTGTAAGGTCCGACCTTGAAGGTGGACCGGTCTTCAGGATATTCTTCAATGATCATGACATCGGTGTCCGGGGCCAGTTCCAAATCGGCCACGGCTCGCCAGAAGGAACCACGATACTTGATCTCGCCCGAGCGCGAGGGACTCACAGCTTTGGTAACCACGGCCCGCTGGCCCAGGTTGACAGGCGTGTCGAGCTTTTCCTCGTCCACGTCGCCTCCATCGAGCCCCTGGAAGGTGCGCATCCACAATCGTCGGAGTAGGGCGATAAGCAGCAGGGACGAAACAAGGAAAATGGCTATCTGCCAGGACTGGTTCACCCCGAAGAGCCAGGCACACAGGGAGGTGATCCAGGCCCCCAGGCCGAAAAAGAGGAGTATAAAGCCAGGCATGGCCAGTTCGGCCACCAGGAAGACAAAGCCGATGAGAAACCAAATGAATGAGGCGGACGTTATGAACTCGGGCACGATGCATTCTCCTTTCAGATCTTCTGATACCAGAGATCGTCTGAAACCGCATGTAAAAAAAAGGATAGCGCCATGAGTATTGCGGCATGCCACCTCGATTTGTTATACTCTGACTGGGAGATCGCCATGCACCAACACCCTCTGGAACCGACCCCGACGCTGACACCGACCATGACACCGACCCTGCATCTGCTCAAGGAGGCCGGGGAACGCGCCCCTTCCCGCCGCCCCGACAAGGACGCGGACGAGTCTCTGGACCTGGGCGAGGGAGAGCACAAGCTCGTATGCGCCGCCTGTCGGACCGTGATAACCTTTGGGAATGCCCGTACCAGCATGAATGGCGATCACCGCCACGTGTTCTGCAACCCCCACGGCTACGTGTTTGAAATTGGCTGCTTCTTAAGCGCACCAGGATGCAGGCCCATGGGCCCTCCCTCCACCGAGTTCGCTTGGTTTCCCGGTCATGCCTGGCAGATGGGGGAGTGCCGGGGCTGCCAGACACAGCTTGGCTGGCGGTTTGCCGGAAACAATGGGGCCGTGTTTTTCGGGCTTATTCTCGACCGTCTGACCGAAGAGGCCGATAACGAGGAGCACTAGCGCCACCCCGGCCCAAAGCCGCCGCTACCCCGGTTTGAAACGACCCAACCTTCCCGCCCAGCCCCTCTTAATAACGCCTTCCCCCCCCATTGCCAGCCGCCAAGGCCTGTGGTATCCACCCAAACCCTTTCACCGCTCCGGCCAACCGGAGCCCAAAAACCAACGATACCGAGAATGAACACCGCTACAATACTGACCATCCTGCTTGTCGGCACCGGCCTGATATTCCTCACCCTTGGCCTGACCCTGGGACGCAACCGCTTTGGCATAAATCGTCCTTCCATCGACATCGATTTCGATCATGCCAAGAGCCAGGAAAATAAGCACCGCTGACCAAGCTTGAATAAAAATACGTAAAAGAACGGTGTGCAACGACACACTGGCTTGTCACATTTCCGAATTTGGGGCATCATGGATGAGTTGTGAGACTCTCGATCCATGGAGACCAGATGCAGCTCAAAGTCGGCGATCAGATGCTTGTCCAGTTCGGAACCTTCGGAGACCGGTTGGTCAGCGTCATCGTCGATATCGAACCGGGACGCCACATCTCCATCTTCCTCAAACTCCCGTCCATCATCCTGGATCGCATCCAAAGCATACAAACTGTTGACGCCCAGTTCGTTCATCAGGCGACGCTTATGGGGTTCACGACCACCATCCTGACCTGTTGCAATGCCCCGGTCTGTGTTCTGCAACTGGCCTGGCCCGAGCTCATCGAGGTTCAGGACCCCCGACGCGAGATTCGACTGAACTGCAACTTCCCGGGTACTCTCATCGCCGACGGACGGCCCTACCGTTGTCTTGTTGAAAATCTCTCCCAGAGCGGTGTCCGCATTCGCATTCTCCACCCCACCGAGCTGAACGTCAGCTCCATTTACAATGAGGTGGATCAGCTTAATCTCGATTTCTACGTCCTGGAAGAACGCAACCGCTACAGTTTTTCCTGCGTCTTGCTGCGGGAATTCATCGAACACTCACAGCGCTACGCTGTGCTACAAATATCCAGGAATGAAAGCCAGGTACGACGTATTTTGGAGGCGTATGTCCAGGCCGTGTTCGGCGCGCTGGAACCTACCCGAACCGAG
This sequence comes from Pseudomonadota bacterium, assembly GCA_018822065.1. Lineage (GTDB taxonomy): Bacteria > Desulfobacterota > Desulfovibrionia > Desulfovibrionales > Desulfovibrionaceae > JAHJKV01. The sequence continues at coordinate 696 of JAHJKV010000016.1, read as the reverse complement.
CATGACGCCTGATTCACGCATGTCAAACAGGTATTGATAGACTAGTCCTGGTGTTCGGTCTGAATCGCAACCACCAGATCAAGGTTGTCTAAGAAGATATCGAGCAGTTCCGGTTGAAAATGGGTCCCGCGTCCTTCTCGCATGATTGCGAGAGCCTCGTCGTTGGAAAAAGCCTTCTTGTAGGGACGGGCACTGGTCAGAGCATCAAAGACATCGGCGATGGCGCAGATGCGCCCGAACAGGGGGATATCCTCCCCGGCCAGACCGGCAGGATAGCCGGTTCCATCCCATTTTTCATGGTGGGTCTGAGCGATGATCTTGGCCATGGCCAGATAGCTGGAAGAATTGGAATCCAGAATTTTGCAGCCGATGCGGGTGTGGGCCTTCATGGCCTCCCGTTCCTCCCGGTCCAGCCCTGACGGCTTCAGCAGGATGGCATCCCGAATGCCGATCTTGCCGATGTCGTGCATTGGACTGGCGTTCAGGATCAGATCAACATCGTCATCCGACAGACCGAACTTGGTGGCGATGAGCCCGGAATAGCGACTCATGCGCTGAAGATGCTGGGCCGTGTCCTCATCCTTGAATTCGGCTGCAACAGAAAGTCTGATCAGGGTTTCCAGGTGAGCCTTGATGGTGCTTTCCTGGGCCGAATGCAGATTGGTGAGGGCCATCTTCAGGGCCTTGGTCTTGGCG
>JAHJKV010000148.1 GCA_018822065.1 Pseudomonadota bacterium | reverse complement strand
TGAGCAGCACCTTGCCCGTGCTCCGGTTCAGGATGCCCAGGCTCTGTTCCCGATCGCCAATATGGGTAAAAATAATCTGCTGCCCATCCTTGCTCCACTCCGGGCTCAGATTGATACCGCTCAAGCGTGTCGCCTGTGTCAATTCACGGCCCTGGGGGCTGACCGTGAACAATTCACGGGTCTTGCCGATCTTCTTCACAAAGGCCACATCAGAATTGAAGAAGCCGCTCTTGCCGGTCAGGGCTTCCATGAAAGCGGAACAGAAGGCGTCCGCAGCCGGACCGATCTTGCCGTCATCGAGTTCATGATAGGCCTTGCCCACCAGACGACGGCCATTCAAGGTCTCATAGACCCGCGCCTCCACGGTGGTTCCGTCCCATCCCATGGTCACCACCAAATCTATTTTGGCCATATCCAGGGGTTTTAAATCGATCTGGTCGATTCGCACCCCGGAGGAGGGGTCGCCTCCGACAATGGAGTTCACGTCAACCAAGTCCAGAAAAGGCAGGAAGGAAAGATTCTGGGCCACATGGTCGGAGAAACGCTGCCCAAGGGGTGAGACTGCGCGGTTCCCCATCGGTTTTGGGGGCAGGAGCAAGAGGCGCATGGCCGACTGGCCCGGTCCGAAGATGTCGATGGCCACCTGGGCCTGGGCCTGGGCGGTCAGACAGACGAGCGTCAGAACAAGGGCGATGATGCGTAGTCGTTTCATGGTGTTGTCTACAACTCGTTGGGGTTGAAATTAATGACTATCCGGCGCAGGTCTTCCCTGTTGGGCGGAGGGACGCTCTTTGTGGCGGCCACGGCCCGAAGCACGGAATCGTCATAGGCTTCCCGGCCCGAGGAACGGGTCAGGGTGTATTTTTCGATTGTCCCGTCAGCGGAAAGCACTATTTCCACTGACGCCACCAGATTATCGTCCGCGCCATAGGCAGGATAGGACCAGTTTTTCTTGATGGCCTGGGCCACGATGTCGAGATAGATGCCGGTCAGACCATTACCGCCGCCGCCACCGCCACCGGCGGCAGCCCCCTGGGGGGCATAGATGTCGCCACTCTGTCCGGCCATGGCCGCAAGTTCGCGCTCCAGGGCCTTTGCACTATTGCTTTCCTGCTTGGCCACCTGATTCTGCATCTCTTTGAGAGCCTGGGCCTTTTGCTCTTCTGCGGTTGGACCAGTGGACTTAGGCTTCGGCTTTGGTTCGGGTTTGGCCTCTTGCTTCTTCTCGGAAATTTCCTTTGCCGGCTCGGGTTCCGGTTTGGACTCAGGTTTGGGCTCAGGTTTGGGCTCAGGTTTGGGCTCAGGCTTGGGCTCAGGCTTGGGCTCAGGCTTGGGCTCGACTTTGGGCTCGGGTGGGATAGCCACCGGCTCTGGATCGGTCGGGGCAACGGGTTCAGGCACCGGGGCTGGCTTGGGCTCGGCCACTGGGGCGGGTTCAGGTTTTGCCTCGACAGTTGGCTTCAGCGCTGGTCCGCCGTTTCCGACCGGACCTGCGGGCCCGAGGGAAACCAGGTTGACCTTGTAGACCGGCTTGTCCATGTCGATAGCGGGCATAAACTGCGCCCACCACACAGCAAGCACCAGGACTCCCAGGTGCAAGGAAAGCGAGACAAGGAAACCGTATCTGGTCATGATGCCTCAGGATCGCTTCAACTGCCGGGTTGTTTCACAAGTTGCGGCTTAGGTTCGGCGACGATGCCAAGGGTATCGATGCCCGCAGCCCGCGCCTCGCCCATGACCTCCACCACCAGACCGTAAGAGGCTGCCTTGTCCGCCCGGAGATAGAGTTCCTTGTTCTGGTCCGTCACGTTGGTCTTGAGCAGTTGCGCCAGGTTGGCCATGTCCACCTGATAGTCGTCCAGCATGATATTGCCTGCAGCGTCCACCGAGAGGACCAGGTGGTCCTTGTCCTGTGGTAGGTTCTTGACGGCCCGGGTTTGGGGAAGGTCCACATCCATGCCCTGGGTGAGCATGGGCGCGGTGACCATGAAGATGATCAGCAGCACAAGCATCACGTCCACGAAGGGAGTGACGTTGATCTCGGCCAAAAAGCCATTGGCGTC
>JAHJKV010000147.1 GCA_018822065.1 Pseudomonadota bacterium | reverse complement strand
TTCATGTCTCACCTCTTTGTGACCATATCGGCGTGAGGGGGGATAATGGACATCAATGACGCAATCGTCAAGGGGAAGGCCCAAAAATCACACTGGACAGGACTGGACAACTGTCCAGTTGTGGATTATCTAATGCTGCTTCTGAACCGCAATATCAAACGACACCATTCTTTTAAGGAGGAATATATCATGGGTAGACATAAGAAACACGAACGGAAGAAAGAGCTTGACCGTAAACGCCACCGCCGCAAGGAAGCCCTAAAAGCCGCCGTCAAGGAAGCCAAGACCACTGCCACGAAGTAGTCTGACAGTCGAAAGGAGGATGGAATGCCCATCTACGAATACGAATGCCAGGACTGCAAACAGATCTTCGAGGAGTGGCAAAGCGGCTTCGAGGATAAAGTTCTCGAATGTCCTGTCTGTGGTGCTGATGCCAAACGGCTGATCTCCAACACTTCTTTCATACTCAAGGGCTCTGGCTGGTATGTCACTGATTACGCCGGGAAGAACCCTTCCGGACAAAAGCAGGACGACGGCGGAAACGACGGTGGAAACGACAACGGAAATGGCAACGGGAACAATTCTGATTCCGAGGCCAAGCCTGCCGAGGCCAAGTCTTCCGGGACCACGCCTGCCGAAACCAAGGCAACCAAGCGACAAGAGACGGCACAATCCGCCTGCCCGAACAAGAGCGCAGGCGGCAAGGCGACTGAATCAGTCGCCTGATCGACCGCAAGGCAGCCCCGGCTGCCTTTTTTTATGCCCGGACATGCTCGGGCACGAGGGAACTACCTATGATAGAACGCTATTCCAGGCCAGAAATGGCCAACATCTGGACCCTTGAGAACAAGTTCCGCGCCTGGCTCGAAGTGGAACTGGCCGTCTGCGAAGCCTGGCACCGCCTGGGCGTCATTCCTGCCGAGGCCATCAAGGACATCCGTGAAAAGGCGGACTTCGATCTTCCCCGCATCTTGGAAATCGAGGAACAGACTAAGCACGATGTCATCGCCTTTCTCACCGCCGTGGAAGAGAAGGTCGGCCCGGCGTCCAAGTTCATCCATCTGGGATGTACCTCCTCGGACATCGTGGACACGGCCAACGGCCTGCTGCTCGGCCGCGCCGCTGATGTGCTGGCCGCAGACGTCGCCCGCCTCCTTAATACCCTCGAGGCCATGGCCCGAAAACACCAGGGACGGCTGTGCATGGGCCGCACCCACGGCATCCATGCCGAGCCCACCTCCTTCGGGCTCAAGATGGCCTCCTTCTACGCTGAATTCACCCGGCACCGCGAGCGCTTCCACGCCGCTGCCGCCGGAGTGAAGATCGGCAAAATTTCCGGGGCGGTGGGCACCTATGCCAACCTGAACCCCGAGGTGGAAGCCATCGCTTGCGAGGTGCTTGGGCTCACCGTTGACCCCATCTCCACCCAGATCGTGCAGCGTGACCGCCATGCCGCCTTCTTCACCTCCCTGGCGCTCATGGCCGGTGGCGTGGAGCGGCTCTGCGTCGAACTGCGCCACCTGCAACGCACCGAGGTGCTGGAGGTGGAGGAAGGCTTCTCCAAGGGCCAAAAGGGCTCCTCGGCCATGCCCCACAAGAAGAACCCCATCAGCGCCGAAAACCTGACCGGCCTCTCCCGGCTGGTGCGGACCAACGCCATCGCCTCCATGGAGAACATGGCTCTATGGCACGAGCGCGACATCTCTCATTCCTCGGTGGAGCGAGTCATCATGCCCGACTCCACGGTGCTCATGAACTACATCCTGAACCGCCTGAACGGGGTGCTGACCAATCTGAGGGTCATCCCGGAGAACATGGACCGGAACCTGGAGAGCTCCTTCGGACTCTTCTATTCCCAGCGGTTGCTCATGAAACTGCTGGACGAAACCGAATTCCAGCGCCAGGAGGCCTACGAGATGGTCCAGGCCGCGGCCATGCGTAGCTGGAACTCCAAGCGTCCCTTCAAGGACGAGGTGACCGAGGACGTAGAGCTGACCAGCGCCCTGAGCGCCGAGGCCATTGCAGACGCCTTTGATCCCCAGTATTACCTGCGATATGAAGAAATGATATTCAACCGCGTCTTCTCAAAGGATTAATTCATGAGCGAGCAGAAGATTCGCCTGGCGAAGCTGTTGATGGAACTCTCCTACATCGAAGGCGAGGTAACCCTCACCTCGGGGAAAAAGAGCGACTACTACTTCGACTGCAAGCAGACCGCCCTACATCCCGAAGGCGGCTACCTCATCGGCAAGCTTTTCCTGGACATGCTCCAAGGACTCGGCGTGGCTGGTGTGGGCGGCATGACCCTCGGGGCCGACCCGCTGGTCTCCGCCGTTTCGATTGTTTCCTACCTGGAGGATTGCCCTCTTCCCGCGTTTATCATAAGAAAGAAATCCAAGGGGCATGGAACGAACCAATATCTTGAAGGTATAAAGAATTTTGCCCCCGGGGCCACTGTTGCGCTTCTGGAAGATGTGGTGACCACTGGAGGAACGCTGGTGACGGCGGCCCAAAGAGTTCGAGAGGCAGGGTTCAAGATAGCTGCGGTTCTCACCGTGCTCGACCGTGAGGAAGGCGGATGTGAAACCCTGGCCGAGGCGGGCCTGGAGCTTCAGTCCATCTTTACCAGAAAAGCTCTGCTTGAAGCTGCCAGGGGCTAGCGAAGGTCTGTTTCAGGAGAAAGGGGAGTATGATCAAAGTCGCATCCATACTATCGGTCATCATGGCCATGTCCTTGGCAATCGCTGTCCCGCCCGCTCCGGCTGAGGGATGGCGACATGTGCTCACCTCCCATGAGTACGGCCCGGAAACAGTCCTGGCCATCGACAAGACCGCCCAGACCTTTTTCATGCTGCGCCGCCATAGCCCGCTCCAGGCGGAGCGCACCTTCCCCTGCACCACGGGTCAGACCCCAGGCGACAAGCAGGCCCAAGGCGACCTGCGTACCCCAGAGGGCATCTACTTCATCGGCTACAAGGTAAACCGCAGTCTGGACTGGGACCTCTTCGGGGATGTGGCCTACACCCTTAACTATCCCAACCCCATCGACCGACTGAAGGGCAAGACCGGTTCCGGCATTTGGCTGCATGGCCGGGGCAAGCAGCTCGTCCCCTTGGACACCAAGGGCTGCGTCGCCCTCAAGGTACCGGACATCGCCAGCCTCGACAGCGATCTCAAGTCCAACACCCCGGTGGTCATCGCCGAATCTGTCTCCTGGACCGAAGAGCCTGGCAGCGGCGATTCCGACGCCCGCTCCCTGGCTGGTGAACTCAAAAGCTGGGCCAAGGACTGGCAGCTCAAGTCCGAATCTTTTTTTGCACACTACGACGCACAGAAGCTCAGCCGAGGCGAAGGCCAGTCCTTTGACGGATTTAAAAACCATAAACGCGATATTTTTTCCAGCCAACCCTGGATTCAGGTGATGGTGGAAAATATCCACGCTGTCCAGGGCCCCGACTACTGGGTCACCTGGTTCGACCAGTACTACCGCACTCCGGCCTTGACCACCCAGGTGGGCAAGCGCTTCTACTGGCAAAAAGACGAGGACGGCCAGTGGCGGATCGTTGGGCGGGAATACATCGCGCCTTCTGAGGATCTTTCCGAGAAATACATGGCCGCCAAGACCAAGGAAGTGGAAGAATTTCTTGCCTCCTGGACCGAGGCCTGGACCGAGGCGGACATTTCGCGCTACGTGGCCCACTATGCGCCCCAGGCCGACCAGGGCAGCAGGCGCGGCATCGAAGATATCGCCGCCTTCAAGCGGGATCTTTGGGCCCGCAAGGCTCCGGCCAAACTCGAACTCGGCACTATGAAAGTAAAAAAGCACCCTCAAGGGCTTGCTACAACCTTCGTGCAGACGTATGAAGATGAGACTGGCTACAAGGACACCGGGTTCAAGACCCTGATCCTGACCCCTGCTGGCGACAGTTGGGCCATCCTCAGCGAAACCTGGAGCAAGTCATGAGGGATTCGAAGTATTCCATCCTCTTCATGAGAGACGATACGGACGTGAAACGCTTCCGTATCAGTCCCTTTTGGCTGCGTGGATACTTTATCGCCCAGACCGTGCTCGTAATCCTCGCTGTCGGCTCCCTCTATCTCGGCATCACTTCCCTGAACGAAAATTTCACCCTGACCTCTGAGAAAAAAGAACTCTCCAAACGGCTTGAAGAAGCGGAACTGCGCCTCTCCACTCTTGGAAACATGGAAAAGATCCTCGAAGCCTACGACAAGAGCGAACTGCAGTCTCTGCTCGCTTCCGCCCCGACGGACAGCCAGGAACAAGAACTGCAGGCTCTCGACCTCGCTGCCATCTTCACCCCCATGGACCATGGCCTCGTCTCCGTGGATGAGGTAAAGGCCTCCTTCAAGGATTCATCGCTCATCGTGCATTTCAAACTGGAAAATCCCAAAGTTGACACCCTTCTTGTTGGCTCGGCCGACCTGGCCCTGATCACCACCGACGGGGTCATGCACGAACTCAAAGCCCCGGAAGCCGATTTGAGCTTCCAGATACAACGGCGTAAGTTCGCCCGTACTACAGTGTCCCTGCCCCCAGGCGTCAATAAAGAGACCGTGTTCGGTCTGAGGATTTCCATCAAAAGTTCTGACGGGACGGTCATCTTCAGTGAGACATATCCACTCTACCACATCCTCTCCTAGCCCGAGAATCCTGCTCTCATTTATCGCCCTCTGCGCGCTGCTCCTCTGTGTCGTGCCGGGTGAAGCCGCGACACAAAAATACGACTACACCTTTTTCCTGGGCACGCAGTATCCGCTCTCCGTTACCTTTCTCAAGGGAGAGGAAGACGGCCCGACGGTCATGGTCCAAGGCGGCATCCAGGGCGACGAGCCATCGGGATTCATCTCGGCCCAACTGCTGACTCAGGCCCAGGTGCTCAAAGGTAACCTGATCATCGTCCCCCGGGCCAACGTCCCCTCCATAAACCTGCGCAAGCGGCAAGTGAACGTGGACATGAACCGCCGCTTCGACCAGGACTACAACCGCTTCTATGAGGACCGGCTGGCCCGGGTGGTGCGATTCCTGCTCGACCAGTCCGACGCGCTCATCCACCTCCACGAAGGCTCCGGGTTCTATAATCCCACCTATGTGGACCAGATGCACAACCCCAAGCGCTTCGGCCAATCCATCATCGTGGACACCCTGAATTATGGCGACTTCTCCCTGGCCGATACCGTGAATAGCGCCCTGGCCGAACTCAATCCAGGCATCGAACCGGAAAAATACCGTTTCCAGCTTTTCAATACCCAGACCTTTGATGAAAACTCCAATTACAAGGAAATGCGCAAGTCGCTGACCTGCTATGCGCTCACCGAGCATGGCATTCCGGCAGTGGCCATCGAACTCTCCAAGGATATCGCACAACTGGACTGGAAGGTTCGAAATCAGGTCGCGGCAACCGTGGTGCTGCTCAAGCACTACGGTGTGATCGCCACAACACCGCCCGTGACCAAGGCCATCGTGGATTCCTATTCCGCCCAGGGTATCAACGTGCGCATCAATGGCCGCCCTCTCAAGGCCGGACAGGTGCTTGATCTGGTGCCCGGATCCCCCCTCTCTGCTGAACCTGAAGCGGATTCCACCCATGAACTCGATCCCTCCCTGGCCCTGTTCGCCTCGGACAGGCCCGGAGTGAATCTGCTTTCGGCCCCGCGCATGGCCCTGGATAAATTCAGCAATCTCGAACTGTTCAGCGATGGCAAGCAGGTGCTCAAGACCAGTGTCCGCTTCCATGGTGTCAAGCCCGGCAACCTGGCCGACGACGCCCTGGCCTTTGTCTGTTGGCTCAATGGCCAGCCCTTGTTCGTGCAGGACGGACAGATTCTCCCTGTGGTGGAAGGCGACCAACTCATCATTGAGGGCGTGTGGGGCAGCTCATTTGCAGAAATTCTGAACCTCAAGGGATACGTCGCCAAGCCCCAGTCGAACGATGGACAGGACATCGGCTGGGAGATCATCCTCGACCCCGGAAACTTCATTTCCAAATATCAGGTGAACACCACGGACAAGACTATTGTCCGCTTCCAGGTGGTGCGTGAGACCGTCGGCACCCCAAAAGCCAGTTTTTACGTTGATATTGCCCCGCGCAAGGTGCATGCCTTGCGCTTGGTTGACTCGCACGGGCAACCCCTGGTCGTGCCCTGGGCACCTGGCAACGACTACCATCTCCCAAGCGGCGACTACGTGCTGGAAGACACCTGGTCCAACGGTTCACCGGCAAAACTCACGGCCATGGCCAAAGGGCTGCCCATCTCCCCCGGCGGCAGCTTCCATGTGCCCCATGACGAATCTTTGACCATGGACCTGCGCCAGGCCACGACCTTCGCCCCGCTGGGGACCATGGTCTTCCACTCCAGCTCCATTGCCAAGTATTCCGGACAGTAGCAACCGCCCCAAACCACACGATCGCACAAGGCCGTCGGATACGTTTCGTACCTGACGGCCTTGATGGTGCGCTTGACGCAGCCCGTTCAGAGCGGGTTGTCGCTCAGGGCTTCTGCTGGCTTTCCGCCCCGTCCCACTCCTCGGGGAAGTAGAGCAGGCGTGTTGGGTAGAGGGCCTTGCCCTCGGCGGGCATCCACATCAAACGATATATCTGGTCCCCGTCCCCCATGAACATGACGGTTCCTTCCACCGGGTCTTCATCCAACATTTCCTTGGAGTAGGAATAGATGTAGCGACTGCCGCGCTGGGTCAGTCCCCGCAGGAAGTTCTTGGAAGGGACATGCATCAGCATCTTGCCGAAACGGGGATCATTGCGACCGTCCAGGATGAAGACATCCAGACCCTCATTTGTCTGGTAATGACCGATAAATCCGGAGCGGTAGTACGAATAATATCTGGCAATCACCGCATGGCCGAAACGAACTTTGGGACCCGTGGTCCCTTCGGCATGGTTGCCCACCCGCCCTCCGGCTTCAGCAAAGGCCTTGAACAGCTCCCGCTCGATCTCGTCCCTGCCGCCATGGTCCAGCAGAACGGAACGGTCGCTGATCTGCACAGCTTCGGGTTCGGCCAGATATTCCGGCGGGGCGAGGTTCGAAAGATCGAGATTTTCCATATCCAGTTCGCCACCGGGCAGCATGGCGGAGAGCGCACCCGAGGTCAGCAGCCAGACAAAGGCAGGGACCAGCAGGTGGAGCGCCAGGGAGAGCGTCCAACTCCAGGAGAGGGCTCGCCGCCCAGTCCGTCCTGGAACTCGGCTCACAGACCCTCCTCCAACTCGGCCACCATGGCCACATCCATCACCCCGGCCTTGCGGGCCGCACCAATGATTTTGACCACGGTGCCATGGGAAACGGCCTTGTCCGCGCGCAAATACAGCTTCTTGCGTTGTTTCATCACCCGCTGGGCAAGGTAGTCCACAAGACTGTCGGGGGGCACTTCGGTCTGATCCAGATACATGGTGCCGTTTTCCAAAACAGTGAGCACAAAGTGGTCCTTGCCCACGGGCAGGGTCTCGACCATCTCCGTGCGGGGCAGGTCCACGGTCACGCCCTGATGCTGCACCGTGGCCGTAACCATAAATATGATGAGCAGGACCAGCATCACATCCACAAAGGGAGTGACGTTGATCTCGCCCAGGAAAGCGCGTCTGGCGCTGCGACGGGGCACGCTACACGTCCTTTCCTGCTTCCGGCTTACAGGCCACGATATCGCCCAGATCGCCCTTGAGCCGACTCATGAACGCGCCGGAAAGAGACGCAAGCTCGCCCTCGGTGCCGGAGAGCATCTTCAGGAAGAGGTTGTAGGCCAGCACGGCGGGGATGGCCACCATGAGCCCGGCAGCCGTGGTGCCAAGGGCCTCGGCCAGTCCGGGAGCCACCTCGGAAACCCCGGCTCCTCCTTCAGTGATGGAGGAGAAGGAGCTCAT
>JAHJKV010000146.1 GCA_018822065.1 Pseudomonadota bacterium | reverse complement strand
GACCTTGCCCTGCTTGAGAGCCAGGAAGGCCTGCGGATACTCGTCAAAGGAGATGACGTTGGCATCAGGCTGGGCTTCGGCGATGTTCTTCTCGGAGGTGGAACCCTTGACGGTACCAACCTTCTTGCCAGCCAGGTCATCGGTGCTCATGATCCCGGAATCAGCCTTCACGAGCAGCTTCTGGCCGTCCATGAAGTAGGTGATGGAGAAGTCGATCTTCTCATCGCGCTCAAACTTGTGGGTCATGGTGGCGGCCAGCAGGTCAACAGAACCCTGGGCCAGCATAGGGATGCGGTTCTTGCTCGTCACGGTCTTGAATTCGACGCCGACGCCGAGCTTCTTGGCGAGTTCCTTGCAGATATCAACGTCGAAACCGGCCAATTCATTGGTCTTCTCGTCGATGAAACCAAACAGGAAAACAGAGTCCTTCACACCACAGACCAGCGTGCCGCGGGCCTTGATCTCTTCGATCTTGCCCATGGCAGCGGGAGCGGCTTCTTCGGCCTGCATGGCCTGGTCAGCAGGAGCAGCGGTTTCTTCAGCTTTTTCCGGCGCTTCAGCGCAGGCAAACATAAAACCGACCATCAACAACAATAAGAATGCAAAACGTTTCATACTTCCTCCTCGTATGGATATTACCCGTTCATAAACGGTAGCCTACAAAATTTCACTCAAGAACAATTTGGTTCGGTCATGCTGGGGATTATTGAAGAATTCCTCCGGAGTATTCTGCTCGACCACTTCGCCGTAGTCCATGAACAGCACCCGGTTGCACACCTCGCGGGCAAAGCCCATCTCATGGGTGACGCAGAGCATGGTCATCCCCTTTTTCGCCAGGTCTTTCATGACGTTTAGGACCTCGTTGATCATCTCGGGGTCCAGGGCGCTGGTGGGCTCATCAAAGAGCATGACCTTGGGTTCCATGGCCAGGGCGCGAGCAATGGCCACTCGCTGCTGCTGGCCGCCGGAGAGTTCGGCAGGATACTTGTCAGCCTGTTCGTGGATGCCCACGCGATCCAGAAGCTGGAGCGCGATCTCGTTGGCTTCCTTCTCGCTCTGGCCGCGAACCTTGATGGGAGCCAGGGTGACGTTCTTCTTCACAGTCAGGTGCGGATAGAGGTTGAACTGCTGGAACACGATGCCGATGTCGGCACGCAGAGCGTTCACATCCTGGGTCATGATATCCGTGCCGTCAAAAGTGATGGATCCCTTCTGGTAGTCCTCCAGTCGGTTGATGCATCGGATGAAGGTGGATTTCCCGGAACCGGAAGGCCCGCAAATAACAAGCACCTCCCCCTTTTCAACGGTTTCGTTGAGTCCCTTGAGGACATGGAAATCACCGTACCATTTCTGCAGATCTTTCACTTCAATCATGGACATGTATTTGACTCCGGGACCTCTTCCCATTCTCGTTGCTTCGTGGATAGATCAGTATACCGATGGTGTGTCGGCAGGCAACTCTTCATCAAGAAAACCGAGGTTCAAGCCTATATGAATCGAACACAAAGTCAAGGACCACTGCCAGGAAAGCCGCCTGGACACTACATCTTTTTGGTCACAGCATTGTGACCGATCGATATTTTCGCATTTCTGCACGGTGAAGGACAAAGGGAAAGGCGGGAAATCTTCTCTCAGAGAACATCATTCACGTCGGCATGCATTCTGAAAGGCGAGAAAAACAAGATTGAAATTGTCCGGCCAATGAACCACGCACACCTGAAAACATCAAAGAAATGCCGTTCCATCGACACGTTTCATGCGCTGTTTCAAGACGTCATTCGAGGCTGAAACTCGTTCACCAATCCTGATTACCGCCGCAAAGCATCTCATAACCAGGCACAAAAACTTCGAAACCCAAGCACCAGCCAGCCTCACAGAAAGGACAAAAACACGCTCCCTTGAAACAAAGCCCCTACCGCGTCTGCCAGGTGGTGCGCGCCCTGGCCACTTCCGTGGCGTCGTCGTCCCGCACCAGGGCATGCAGGAGTTCCCCTTCCCCACCAGTCCCGCAAAGAGACCTGACCATGTCACCGCGTCGCACCTCGGCCCGATATTGCATATCAAAGGCAGTCAGACGATGGGTAGCGGCAAAGGCATCAGGCACGGCCTCCAGGGCCCAGGAAGCGAAATGGGTGTTGTTCACATGGCCGTTTACGTCCAGATCAAACAGCCTGGCCGTGACCTGCGACACCTGCAACGGCTCTCCGCCCAGGGCGGCGACACGCTTGCCGACAAATTCGAGATGCCCTGGAAACGAGTTTTCAAAATGTTTGCCAAAGGAAGCCGGGATAGAAACCATGCGCCGCGCATCGATGTCGATCATCGCCCAGGAGGTGGTTCCCCTGGCCCAGACCTGTCCTGCTGCATCGGAAAAACTGAAGTCGCGCCTGGCTGTATACTTTTCGCGCCTCACAGGCCACGTGGTGGTGATCACAGTCTCCCAGGGGGCAGGCTGGCGGTCGATTTCCACAAAGAGCCGTGCCAGAACCCAGGTCAGGTTTTCGGCCAGCATCTCATCACGCCCCCACCCAAGGGTGGCAGCGTGGATGCTGGCGGCTTCCTGAAAATAGTTCAGCAGCACGGGAAGCGGAGCCACTCCATCAAGCCCGACCTCGTGCATTCGGACCACAGAAGGATATTCAAGACGCATGGCAGGATCTGGCATGTGAACCTCAGGGATTATCTAGATTTAGTTCAGGCCTTCCTGCCATGGAAGCAGCAGGCATGGCAAGAGGATGCGGGCAAATATGGAATATTACCATATGAAATCAAGGACAAAAAAGAGCCCGGCATTGCTGCCGGGCTCTCTCTATTTGGTCTTTAGGAGCGTGGGTTAGCCGTTGAGCTCTTTTTCCTGCGGGAAGACCGGCAGGTAGCGGTAGCTCAGGGCCAGCACCAGACCACCGTAGGCGAGGATCATGGCGCTTGTGGCAATCTCCGCCCAGTTCGGGGCGTAGGTATACCAGGTGTCGAACGGCAGCACGGGCATGGCAATGGTCTGGACCGTGAAGACGTAGCGGTTGATGACGATACCGGTGCAGTCCAGGATGGCTGCAAGGTAGAGCAGGCCGGGACGGTTCCGGATGGCCGGGACGATCAGCATGATGGCAGGAATGACGCCGCACAGGCCGAGTTCCATCCACATGAGCCATTTGCCGTAGATAAAGCCATAGATCATCTGATCGAAGGTGAAGCCCATGCGGGGCAGCACATCCGTGGCCCAGGCCCAGGTGTCAAGCAGCTTGAAGAACATGTAGATGCACAGCATGGTGCCGGCGATCTTGGCCATCAACGCCTTGACTTTGAACTCGACCAGTTTCTTACCGGTCATCTTCTCCAGCATGGTGCAGATCAGCACGGTGAAGACCGGGCCGGATGCTACTGCGGAGAGGATGAACAGGAAGAAGGTCCACGGCCAGATGAAGAACCCGTCGCGGAAGGCATAGGGACGACCGACAAGGACGCCGTACATGCCGCCCAGGGAACCCTGGTGGAAGGTGGACAGGAAGGCACCCAAACCGGCGAACAGGGCCATGTTCACATGCATATTGTGAGCAAACGCATGGATGAACTTGTTCTTGTTGAGCTGCTTCTGCTCCAGCACCAGGGGAACGTACTCAATGACCAGCACCGTGCAGTAGCAGGTGATGCAGAAGATAACTTCTGTGAGCATGGAGTGGACGTTCGGGTGCCAGTAGCCGAACCAGGCACGGCCAGGCTGGCCGATGTCCATGGTCAGAACAAGCATGGCGCCGGAGTAGCAGATGAACCCGACAATGACCGTCAGGTTGATGATCTTCTCCAACTGCTTGATCTTGAGGATATACTTCAGGAAACCCGTGAAGAATGCACCAGCGCCCAGGGCGATGACCGCGAGGTCGAAGGTAATCCAGAGGGCGAACCCGAAGTAGTTGTCCATGGCGGTGGCGCCAATGCCGTTATACAGGATGATGAAGGCAGCATAGACGCCCCAAAGCAGGACGGCAGTAAGGATGCCAAGCACCATGAGGAACTTGCCGAACGAACAGCGCTGAGCGCCAACAGGGAAGAGTTTGCTATCCATGATCTCTCCTCCTTATTCGTGAGAGGCTTGTTTGACGGCGGAGTGGTTGTCGCCGGCAGCGTGGTTGTCACCCTGCTCGCGAACCCAGTCCCGCTTGGAGTAGTAATACACCTGCGGGGCCAATCCGAGCTTTTCGAGCAGCCGGAAAGCATTCTTGGACTTGCTGAGTTCATGCACCTTGCTGTCGGCCTTGTTCAGGTCGCCGAAGCTGATGGCCCCGGTGGGGCAGTTTTCGACACAGGCAGGCTTCCAATAGCCGTCAGGCAGATCCATGGGGTCAATTCCCTCTTCACGAGCCTGATCCTTGGCCTTCAGGTAGCGGGTGTGGCAGAAGTTGCACTTCTCGACAACACCGCGGGGCCGAGCAGAGACGTTCGGGGAGAGAGCCTTGTCCATTCCCTCAGGGAAGAGGGGGTCCCACCAGTTGAAGTAACGGGCATGGTAGGGGCACGCCGCCATGCAATACCGGCAGCCGATACAGCGCGGGTAGATCTGGCTGACGATGCCGCCTTCCTCGTTCTTTTCCGTGGCCACAACCGGGCACACGGGCACACAGGCGGGCTGGCCGCACTGCATGCAGGGACGGGGCAGATAGGCGCTGTCCCCTTCGGGGAAG
>JAHJKV010000145.1 GCA_018822065.1 Pseudomonadota bacterium | reverse complement strand
CTCTATTACCTGGTGCTCTTTGGAGCATACGACCGGTTGCCCGCCCAGGAGGCCCAGCCCCTGAACTACACCTGGGCCATCACCCTGGCCCTGCTCTCCGTCCCGTTGCTCAAGCAGCGCATCGCCAGAAGCGACTTCGTGGCCGCGTTCATCGCCTATGCCGGGGTCGTGGTCATCTCCACCCACGGCGACCTGCTAGCCATGCGCTTCTCCGACCCCCTGGGTGTGGGGCTGGCCCTGGGGAGCACGGTCATCTGGGCGCTATATTGGATTTTCAACACCCGCGAGACCCGCGACCCGGTCGTCTCCCTGTTTCTCAATTTCTGCTTCGGCCTGCCCATGATCGCCCTCTGGTGCGCAGCCACGGACGGCTTCACCCTGACCCTGCCCGGTGCCTTGGGCGCGGTCTATGTGGGCGTTTTCGAGATGGGCATCACCTTCGTCACCTGGATCATGGCGCTGAAATATTCGGAAAACACGGCCAAAGTCGGCAACCTGATCTTCCTCTCGCCGTTTCTATCCCTCGTCTTCATTCACTTTTTATTGAACGAGGAGATTTTGCCCGCCACGTACGTTGGCCTAGTGCTCATCGTGGCCGGGCTCATCGTCCAGGCGCGGGGGAAGCGGGCCAAATAAAATACCATGTCGGCGAAGACGGAATCTTTTGCATGATTTTGCCGCTGCTCAGTTCCGCACACACCGCACCAGATTATCCACCCGCACATCATCCTGCTGGCCTCCCTGCTGGCCGCTGCGCTTTTGTGCCGTAGTCTTGGGGTCACTGCGTTGTGCGCCTGCGCCGTGGACGTCCGTGCCGTCGGAGGCGATGCCCTTGCCGAAGCAGATGTAGATCGCCTGGCTGATGCTGTCGCCGAGGGTGGTGGAGGTCCAGTACCAGCCTGCCGGGTCGGTCTGGGTGAACTCTTTGGGCGTGGCCGGGATGCGGGTGTAGTCCAGGATGTATTGCAATTCCTTGGCATTGGGCAGCCGCCAGTCGTCGTGGCCTGCCAGGGTCAGGTCTTCGCAATAGGCCAGGGCTTCGGGCCAGTCGCGGGTCTGGCCGTCGTCGGCCTGTTGCCAGTCAAACCCAGTGGTCCGGTCCGTCACGGTGCCGTCACCATTGTCCATAAAGTCGTTCCGGCCATATTCCGGCCCGCGCACACAGCGATAGAGCTGGCCCATGCCCCCTCCTGTGGGGGCGCATTTGATGCGTCCGTCAAGGAAGTTCATGAAGAAGGAGGACTCCTGGCCCCGGCCCCAGAGGTTGCCCTTATAGATGGTCGAACTGGTGGTCTGGCCCATCATCTGCGGGGAGTGGGTGGAGGCGAAGCGGTCGTTCGCATCCAGACTTGCCGGGGGAGCGATGTCGAAATACTTCGTGTCGAGATAGGCCTTGAGGCCCTGGGCGCCGTCGAAGGTGACGATAGAGTAGAGTTCCTTGATGGACGGCAGCCGCCAGTCGTCGTGTCCTCCGAGGTTGAGCCCGTTGCAATATTTGACCGCGTCCACCTGGCGTATTCGTTCCTCGTGGTGGGCCTTTTCCCAGGTCAGGCCGGTGTTGTTGTCGCTCACCGAGCCGTCCCCATGGTCGGTGTAGGAGCGGGCGATACCAGCATACTGGGCGTCCTGGCCGTAGTAGGCGTCACCCGGCTCGGGACAGGAGATGACCTTGGAGGAGTCGAAACAGTATTCCTGTCCGGTGTCAAAAGCTCCGCCTGTGTGCGTGGGGGTATGCTCGATGTATTTGGCGTAGGAACTTCCGGTGGGGTAAGAAGCCTTCTTTGGCCGCTGCTGTTGGCTCATCCCAGTACTCTGATTCTGCGTGGAGCCACCCTGCATGTCCGGCGGTGGCCCTTGCATGTCTCCCTGATTGCCCCCCTGGCTTCCTCCGGGCCTGCCACCCTGCATGTGGGAGCGGGGAACACAGAACGTGCCGACCCCATGCTCCACGCAGACGCCTGCTTCTCCGCGCCCGACCGTGCAGGAGTCGTCGGCCTGTTTGCCCTTGCAGGCGTCAAAGGCCCCCTGGGGCTGGGCCAGGGCGGCGAGAGGAGCGAGGGTGCAGCACAGGGCCAGGACCAGCAGCCGTGTGAGAGAACAAATCATGAAGCATTCTCCTGTCGAGGTGGACCGTTCTCGCATCCTAACATTCATGCCACCTCAAAAGTCAATGCTGCGAAAAGATAAGGCGTGTGGTATGTTCTGCTCAGTCATTCAGGATACCAGGAGAAATGTGATGTCCACCACTGTCCGTGCCGCTCTCTATTATTTGTTGTCCATCGGGCTGATGACCTTCTACGGCGGGCGGGTCTGCCCGTTCATCGACTCGCTGCCCATCTGGACCTGGCTCTCGGTCATGGTGGTGGGCTATGTGCTCGCCTTCGGGGTGCGCACGGCCCTGGAGCCCCGGTTCGTGCTCGGCGCGGAACTCTGGTCGCGGGGTCGGCGGCAGTTCTGGCTGGAGATGGTCACGGCCACCCTGCTTGGCATCGGCGTCACAGCCTATGACACCCTGGTTTTTTCCTTCCCCATAGCGTCCGGCTTAAAGGCCCTGCTCGGCATCTGGTGTTTCGGGTTCTTCATGGCCCTGGACCTGACCCTGGTCCGGGAGCGGGCCATGGCCCTCAAGGCCAGGGAAACCAACGTCCGGCTCGACCCCAAGCTGCCCTTCCATTCCCTGACCCGCAAGATCGTGGTCCTGGCCACCATCTGGACCGCCTTCAACACCATGATCATCGCCCTGGTGGTCTTCAAGGACATCGCCTACCTGCACGATTTCATGCAGAACATGCTCCAGAGCGAGGCCCTGTCCGCAGTGAAGGAGATCTTGTTCGTGGGACTGGTGCTGCTCGCCTTCACCATCCGCATCGTGGTCTCCTATGCCCGCAACCTGCGGCTCTCCTTCGAGCTTCAGGCAGAGGTGCTGGAGGCGGTTGGAGGCGGCGAACTGGCCCGCTATGTGCCCGTGGTCTCCACGGACGAG
>JAHJKV010000144.1 GCA_018822065.1 Pseudomonadota bacterium | reverse complement strand
GGTTGCAGAAGCACGGCCAGAGTGAGCCAGTTACCCTGAGCCAGACCTAGAAATATGGTGGCTGCCGAGGCGCAGACGAGATAGACGCCGATGGTCCGCTTGCCGCCGATGCGGTCCACCAGCCAGCCAGCGGCAAAGGGCATGCCGAAGGCCAGTATACGGGACACGGCCAGCAACTGGTTTGCCTGGGTTCGCTCCCAGCCCATATCCACCAGATAGAGCGGGATCATGGAATACGGCCCCATGGACGCCACTACGCCCAAGGTGAACAGCACCGCCATCACCCAAAAGGAACGGCGCAGAAGAATGCGCCCGGCAATGGCCCGCCTGATGGGTGCGCCGGGGAAGGCTCCGGCCTTGCAGCCCCGGAGAAACACAAAAGCGATGATCACCTGCGCAATGCCGAGAAAGGTCAGGGTGGTCCGCCAATCCGCCACGGCAAGCATCAACTCGGCCAGTATCGGGGCCAAGATGAAGCTGCCGTTTGGAGCCATCTCATGGGTGGCCAACCCCTTGCCCCAGTGCTTCTTTTCAAGCAGCGAGGTGACCGTGGCGATGCCCGATGGCAGGTAGAGCCCCGCGCCCAGCCCGGCCAGGGCCCAAAGCACCTTGAAGACCGTCAGGGAGGCCACCTGGGAGGCACCGATGAGCGCGACCCCGGTTACAAGTGCCGACAGGGCGATGGTCCGGCGGTGGGTCAGACGCGAGGAGACAAAGCTGTTGGACAACAGGCCGATGCTGACACCGGCGGCCATGATCAAAAAGAACGACCCGGCCTCGGCATGGCTGATGCCAAGCTCCAGACGAACGGCGGGCATGAGTGGCGCGAGCACAACCCGGGAAAGAAAATTCAAAAGAAAAACGGAGGTAATAAGGAGCAACACCGGCAGCGCGGCTCGGAATGGACGTGGCGTCAAAGGGCTAGGGGGCATGCTTTCTCCAGGCTGGACACCGGGCCTCAATACCCTCTTGCCCCCCAAATCACAAGGGCCAGCCCTTGCCAGTTTTCTATTCCTCCCGGCTTGTTGCGACTTGACCCACTTCACGGGACAACGTAGGGAAGAATGGGTTACATTGCGGTAATTCAGGCTACACGATCGTCCGGCGAACCGTCGGCAGCAGGTTGATGTCGACGGGAGCGAAGAGGAGTGAGAATGAACGTTGAAATGGCCAAACCCTTCATCAAAGCAGCCTCGGACGTGCTATCGACCATGGCCTTCATCAAGCCCACACCTGGCAAGCCATTCATCAAGAAGGGCAACGTGGCCCAAGGCGATGTCACCGGTCTTGTTGGCATCACCGGTGCCGGTGTCGGCTCGGTTTCCATTTCCTTTGCCAAGCCCCTGGCCGTGACCATCGTCAAAAACATGCTTGGCGACGAGGTCGAGGACATTCTCCAGGATGTCAAAGACGCCGTGGGCGAAATCGTGAACATGGTCTCTGGCCAGGCCCGCGCAGGGCTGGTGCAGCAGGGCTATACCTTCCAGGGCTCCACCCCCACCGTGATCATGGGCGACAACCACTCCATTTCCCATTTGGCGAATTCACCGATAATGGCCATACCCTTCACGACCCCTCATGGCGATTTTACCATTGAATTCTGCTTCGACTAGCCGCGTAGGCCGGACCGTTTATGAGCAGACTGGACGGATTTTGCGATAAGGACTTTCTAGAGCAAATACTCTTGCTCGACACACTCTGTTCGGAGGCTCCAGTCGAAGAATTGTCCGGGTTGCAACAATTCTTCGAGCAACCCACTGGTGACACCGCCATCGACTCCATGGTGGTCAATGCCCTGAACGGAATTCTCGCTGCCCACCCCGATTCCGCCATCGCAGGCCTGCATTCCGAAAAAGATGGGTTTCGTACCCTGTGCATCCGGGTCATCGGCGAATCCCGTCTGATCGATGGCGTTCCGGCACTTATGGAGAGGATCACCCAGGCCTCCCTGCCGGACGAGCAATTGGACATTCTCTCGGCCCTTGCCCGCATCAAAGACCCGCAAAGCCTGCCCGTTTTCCAGCAATTCCTCGAAAATGACGACGATCTGATAGCCGCCATGTCCATCGAGACCTGTGGCAGGTTTGGCGACGAAGCGTCCATCCCCTTCCTGCTCAAGATCATCCGCCAGGGCGAAGCCGAAGGTCAGTTCGAGCAATGTGACATCCGCACCTGGAAGGCTATCCGCGCCCTAGGCTCCATCGGCTCGGACGAAGCCATGTTTTCGCTGACCCAGGTTTTGCACCACAAGAACCCCACGGCTCGACGTATCATCACCGACACCATGATCGAGGCCGGAGAAAAGAGCGTGCCCTTCCTCCTGCATACCTTTGCCGAGGACAACACGGACCAACGAATCCTGGTGGCCAACCTGCTCGGCTTCATCAAAGCCAAGACCGGAGCCGACGGCCTGGTGGAAGCCTACGACCGAGGACTGGCTGCGGACCCGAACGTCCGCTATGCCCTGTACGAGGCCCTTGGCCGCATCGGGACCATGAAAGGACTCATCTGTCTCATGGATGGCTTGGCCGAGACCAACGACCTCATCCTTATGGCCGTGATCGGCGGACTGGAGCAACAGATGAACCCCGGCCTAGTCCAGGGCGTGGCAAAGACGCTCAAGCAGGGCGACG
>JAHJKV010000015.1 GCA_018822065.1 Pseudomonadota bacterium | reverse complement strand
TGGGCTTTGAATTCTCGCTTGCGGGTGGTGCGTGAAAGCGAGTCTATGCACCGGGAAATGGTTGAACAGTCCGGTTCCATCATGTTGCTGGCGGCTGAGGACGGCACGCTCCTGTTTATGAACCGTTTCGCCCTGGATTTCTTCGGGTATGAAAGCCATGACATTCTCGGCAAGAACATAGTCGGAACCATTATCCCGACCCAGGACAGCAAGGGCAATGACATGAACGCCATGTGGAGCGAGATTGTCAAAAATCCTGACAAGTATCGCTTCAACGAGAATGAAAATTTGCGTCGGGATGGGGAGCGGGTCTGGGTGGCCTGGACCAACAAGGTCTTGCCCAAAGGTCTTTCCGGCGGAAAAGAAGTATTGAGCGTGGGCACGGATTTTTCCGCGCATCGGCAGCTTGAACTGGACCTCAAGGAAGCCCGGAATCACGCCCGGGCCGCAGCCCGGGTCAAGAGCATGCTGCTGGCCAACATCACCCACGAAATACGCACCCCCCTCAATGGCGTCCTCGGCATGCTCCAGATCCTCCAGATGTCTGCCCTGGATGAAAAGCAGAGCGATAACGTGATCACCGCCATGGATTCGGCCATGGACCTGGCTGCCATCATCGACGCCATCCTCAAATATTCCGAGATCGACTCCGGTGACATCACGATTTCACCGCAGCCCTTCAGCCTGTTCAACCTGCTCCAGGGAATCCGGGAGAGCTATCGCATCCAAGCCCAGAAAGGAGGCTTGGAACTGAAAACCGCCACAGCCCCGGGGACGGTGGACGGTCTGGTGGGCGACGGGATGCGTCTCCGGCAACTGATGGATATTCTGGTTGGCAATGCCTTGAAGTTTACTCCAGAGGGAGTAGTGCGCGTCGAAGTTGCCACTCAGGAGGACGGAAGTGCTGATGGACTGCTGTTGCGGGTGGAGGTTTTCGATACGGGCATCGGCATTCCAGAAAACATGCTGGCATCGGTGCTGGACGGTTTTTCTCAGGCAGACCAGTTCTATTCGCGTCGTTTCGGAGGCTTGGGCATGGGCCTTGCCATGGCCCGACGCATTGTCGAGATTTTGAACGGCACTCTGACCCTGGAAAGCCGCGAGGGAGAGGGAACCACCGTGCGCGTGGAAATGCCAATGACTCGGATGGATTGCTCCACAAAGGAGTCTTCCCCTGAAATTTCGAGGTGATCTGTGAATATTTCAGGGAATGCACCAGCGGAGGGCATGCTCAACTCGTGTAGTATGGCTGAATGTCGGCCCGACTGAACCTGGAATGATGAAGAGAAGAGGTCGTTTTCTTGATTGTCGAGAGTGAAGAGGGTTTCTTAAGCTGGAATATGAATTGATCGACGCCCCTTCAGGGGCGTTTGTTGTTGTCGACGTATTCCAAGGTGGCAAAGCGCTCCGTGCGTCCGCTTCCGAGGAGGATGACTGAGGTGGTCTGGTAGGCATCCCGGTTTGCGTTGAAGCGGATCACCCGTTCGACTTCATTCCCCTCGCTGTTGGCGATGAGAATCTTCATCCAGGATTCCTTCTCGTTGCTGAGGAGCACCCGGTAGGGATGGTAGCTTTTGGTGCCCTCGGGCGAGAGGGCGATGGCCTGATCCGGACCGTAGTAGAGGTGGTCGCCATTGCCAGCCAGCCAATGGCCCTGGATGGAGACCTCCACGCTGGAGGTGTCCCGGGTTTCTTTCGAGGTACGCAGAAACAGGATTGCGGTGAGGATCACGATGCCGATCAAGCCGACGGTCAACCAAGTGAATCTCATGGTCCCTCCAGACGCATTCGTTGTGGCGTCTGTGATGGTTGAAATATACTTGGCCGGGCAAGTCAAGCTATGAAACTAGACGAGGCGGGGTTTGTTGTCCGGAGCCATCGGATTGCGCAATTCTACAGTCCGAGAAGGAGCCGTGCCCCTGCCACCAGGACCAGACCAGTAGCAACGCCACCAAAAAAGCTCCGGGTGCGCCAGGCGACCAGCAGGGTGGGGATGGCTGCCCAGAGGAAGACGTTCTGGGGTGTGACGTTCAGGCGGCCCTCCACCACCAGGAGCGAGGGGAGGAGCAGGGCGGAGAGCACTGCTGTGGGGACAAAGCTCAGAAAACGCGCCATGGCCGGGTGCAGGGTGCGCGAGGAGAGCAGCCAGGCCGGGGCCAGACGGGGCAGGTAGGTGACCAGGGCCATGCCCAGGATGGTGAGAAATATCAGTCTTTGTTCCATGATCCCTCCAGAGTTGCACCCAGGGCGGCGGTGACTACCGTGGCCACGATCACATTCCATTGGTCCACACCCAGCAGGAGCAGGGCCGTTGCCAGACTGCCGGAGAGCAGCGCCACCATCAGGTGCAGCCCGTTTTTAACCTGGCCTACCAGCAAGGTGATGAACATGGCTGGCAAGGCGAAGTCGAGGCCCACGGGGCGAACGTCCGGGATCAGTGTGCCGGCGGAAAAGCCGAGCCAGGAGCCGACCACCCAAGAACTCTGGACCAGAAGATTGATGGCCAGGGCGCTTCGTTTCTCTTCCGGGGCGTGGGGAGACTCGTGGACGAACCGTTGGGAATGTAGGGCAAAGGTTTCGTCTGTGAGTTCGAAACTGAAGGCCGCGATCTGCAGGGAGCTCCAGGTTTTCATGTAGGGAGAAAGCGCGGCGGACATGAGCAGGTGACGAAGATTGACGATAAGCGTAGTGACTATGATTGACAATGGAGAAATAAGCGAACCGATAAGTCCGACTGCGATCAGCTGGGAACTGCCAGCATAGACAATCACGGACATGAGTACCGTATTCAGAAGCGAAATGCCCACGTTTTGGGCCAGGACGCCATAGGCAAAGCCAACGGGCAGGTATCCCATGATGATGGGGGATGCCTGCTGCAGCGCTTTTGTCAACATTCGTGCCGTGGATTGGCTCATTCCAAATTGCTCCGCGAGTGTCGTCATTGCCTTCTTCCCCTTACGGTAGTTGCTTTCATGCAGTAAAGCGGATAATCTGTCACCAGTACAGATACAGAAAAATAGAATAACGACCATAACAGATTGCGAGCTGACTCTTGGAGATGTTCCGGTATCAGGTGGTGGAGAACGCCGTTATAGCCCTGGTGGAGTCTGGCGCTCTTGGGGTGGGGGAGAAAGTTCCCTCCCTTCGGACGATGGCCACCCGGATGGGGGTTTCTCTTTCCACGGTGAGTCAGGCCTATCTTGGCCTGGAGGCCAAGGGGATTATCGAGTCTCGCCCGCGATCGGGGTTTTTCCTGCGTGAGAGTTTTCGCAGGATTCCCTTGCCCAGCCGGGCCGAGATGTCCCTGGAGGCCGTGCCCGTGAGCCGCAACCAGCTGATCCTGATGGTCCTGGAGACCGTGGGCAGTCGGGAGCAGTTGCCCTATGGGGTGATTTGTCCCTCAGATGAACTGCTGCCCGGCAGCGAGCTTGCGAAAATTATGATCCGCATCTGTCGGGAGCGTCCGGCAGAACTGTTGCGCTATGAGACTGTTGAAGGGAGCCTTGACCTTCGGCGTCAGCTTGCCTTCCGCTCCCTGGATGCCGGGTTTGAAAGCACGCCTGGGGACTATCTCATAACCTCCGGTTGTTTGGAGGCTTTGTATATTTCGCTCCGGGTGCTGACTCGGCCCGGGGATACGGTGTTGGTGCAGTCGCCGACCTACTATTGTTTCCTGCAACTCCTGGAGAGTCTCGGGCTGCGGGCGGTGGAGGTGCCCTCCTGTCCGGGTAGGGGCATCGATCCTGACGATGTCGCCCGGGCTCTGGACCGGTTTGCGGTGTCTGCCTGCATCTTTTCGCCAAATTACAATAATCCGGATGGCTCACTGACCCCGGAAGAGGCCAAGAAGCGTATCGTGGAGTTGCTTGCTGCGCGGTCCATTCCCCTGGTGGAGGACGACATAGCCAGCGATCTTCACTTTGGTCCGCGCCGACCTGGCACGTTCAAGCAGTATGACAGGGAAGGGACGGTCATACTCTGCTCCTCCTTTTCCAAGACCGCTGCACCTGGCTACCGGGTGGGGTGGATGACGCCGGGGAGGTATCGGGAAAAGGCGCTGGAAGTAAAGGCCACCACCAGCGTCAGCGTGGCCAGCCCCGGTCAGATGGTTCTGGCCGAGTTTCTCGCCTCGGGCCGGTATGATCGGCATTTGAAGCGCCTTCGGGCAGCCGTGGCCCTGCAGATGCGAACCTTGCGAGCCCATGTGGGCGAATATTTTCCGGCAGGGACCAGGGCGACGGACCCGGACGGCGGGGCCGTGCTCTGGTTGGAATTGCCACCTGCGGTGGATGGAGTGGCCTATTTTCATCGAGCCAGGGAGGCGGGCATCGGCGTTGCTCCAGGGGCCATTTTTACCACCAGGGATGACTATGCCAACTGCGTCCGGCTCTCGGCGGGCGGGGTCTGGGATGAGCGGATGAAGGATGGGTTGCGGTGCCTGGGCGAGATCGCCTTTGCAATGGCGACGCAATGAGGTGAGGGAGAGTTTTCAACCCGGCTGAAATGATGTAGTAAACCAAAACAGAGCAGGGAGAGGCCATGAACCGGGAAGAAATCCGCCAGACATTTGAGGCCTATTTCGAGAAGTATAAGAAGACCGAGGGGGACAGGACCTCCTGGTCGGCGGTTTGGGCGGATTATTCCACGGCGGGCAAGTTTGAGATCAACCTGACCAAGTGCCCCCGTGGGACCCGGTTCAAGCTCTTCGCGGATTCTAGAAAGCTTGGTGAAATCGAGGGGTGGGAAGCACTGCTTGAAGCCTTGCCGCAATTGGAGAAGGATCACGCAGGGCTCTTTGACACAAGGAGTTTTTTTGAAACCATGAAGGAAATGGTCTGACTTTCCGATAGGGGTTCAGGCCGTATTGCAAATGATCAATTCTGATAAACGTTGGAGTGAGCCATGAAACGCACGGTGATTGTTGTCCTGGCCCTGGTGGCGATGTTTCTCCTGCCCAACCTTGCTCTGGCAGATAATGTAGAGGATTTTGGCAGGTGCTATGAGGCGCTGAGCAGTCAGGACTACCTGCGCTGCATCCAATATTGCTCGGTTCTGGCTGATAACGAGGATTTGGGTGAGGAATTGCGGTCCATGTCCCTGAGCAACCGGGGCATCTGCTATGAGTTCGAAAGTGACCTGCGCCGGGCCATGGATGATCACACCCATGCCCTCCGTCTCTTCCCGGGCAACGTGGCCGCATATAGCAACAGGGCCTTCATCTACGTGAAGACCGGAGAGTTGGGCAAGGCCAAGGTGGATACGGCCAAGGCTCTTGAGTTGAATCCCAACGCCAAAGTTCCGGTGTTTGAAAAGTTTTCCA
>JAHJKV010000143.1 GCA_018822065.1 Pseudomonadota bacterium | reverse complement strand
GAGAGAACCATCTTAGCCGCGCCCCAGCGCCATGACAAGCTTTTTCACTCCAGCTGTTTCACTCCACTACCTCCCGACACCACCCCCCCCTTGCCGAAACCGCCCCCCGGCGTGTATCCGAAAGCATGTCCCCCCCATCCCGCCCCAGCCTCTCCCGCCGCCTGAGGCGTCTGCTGGCCGTGCTCCTGACCGGCCTCGTGCTCTGGTTGCTGACCCAGGTACCGTATGGAATCATCCGCCAGGAGCGCATCCGGGCCTTTGGCGAGACCCCGGCCATGGCAACGGTGGTCGAAGTCACCGCGCGGGAAGGGAACGCTGGCCGTCGCTACCTGGCCACCTACCGCTACATCGGGCCGGATGGCATGGCCCGACTGCGCAATGCGCCCTTCCCTCTCAAGGCATGGCGAACCCTGGCCCCGGGCAGCCGCATCGTTGTCTACTACGCCACGGGCGAGCCCAACATCTCGCGCGCCCGTTTGGAACTGGAGGTGCCCTTCCAGGTCTGGTTGCGCCAATTCGCCAGGGGGGACGACCTTCCGGAAAACACGCAAATAATCGACCAATAGCCCTATCCTTTGTTTGTGTATCGTTGGAAAATCATATATGTTTCCTGGCGTAAGCGGCCTTGTATCCGGCAAAACCGCGCAACCTGGGATTCCATGAACACAAAGCCTCTCGACGGTTCCACCCTCTCGGCCTTCAAGACCCGCTCCTTCACCAGAGACGTCACCCTGTCACTGGTCCTGCTGATCACCGTCGTCCTCGGCATCCTTTTCAGCGCGGAATACATCAGCCGGTCCGAGGAAATGGAAACGGAACTCCAGCTCTCTGCCAACAAATACGTCTCGGAACTGGCCCACATCCTGGTGGTGCCGGTATGGACCTTCGACGACAAGAGCGTGGCCCAGGTGTGCAAGGTCTTTTACCAGAACGACCTCGTCTACTCCATCCACGTCGAAGACGTGCGCGGTCGCGAGTTGTACAGTCTGGATGAAAAGCATGACAACAGCGACAAGATCACCCGCTCCACGGACATCCTCTTCGAGGGCTTGTCCATCGGCCGGGCCCATATCACCCTGACCAGCCTTCCCTATGCCCGCGACCTCGACCGCCTCGTGCTGACCATGCTCCTGACCTTCGTGGGCATTCTCTTCGTGCTGGCCGCCAGCACCGGCGTGCTGCTGCGTCTGTTCATCAAACGTCCCCTGGACGGGCTCATGCGCGGCATGGACCGCGTGGCCAAGGGCGAATTCGACCATGGATTCGCCCACCCCACCCACAAGGAGATCGGCGAGATATCCGACCGCTTCTCCCATATGGTCAGCGAGGTCTACGCCCGCGAGGAAATCCTGGCCCAGGAAGTCAGCGAGCGAAAACGGGCAGAGGAGCGTTACGCCCTGGCCGTTCGCGGTGCCAACGACGGCATCTGGGACTGGGACCTGATCACCAACGAGGTCTACTATTCGCCGCGCTGGAAAGCGATCATCGGCTTCCGCGACGCCGAGTTTCTCAACGACATAGAGGAATGGAAAAAACGCATCCACCCCGACGACCGTCAGTTCGTGGTGGACACGCACATGAACTACATGGCCGGGATCGTGAACGAACTCGACCTGGAATACCGGCTGCAACACAAGGACGAGAGCTACCGCTGGATCTATACTCGCGGTGCCAGCCTCCAGGATGAAACCGGAGATTCCATCCGAATCTCCGGCGCCATCACCGACATCACCCGCAGAAAGAGCGACCAACTGGCCCTGCGCAAACAGGAAGAGCGCTACCGGGCCATGGTGGAGTCCTTCGACGGTTACATCTACATCTGCGACCAGGATCACACGCTTCAATTCATGAACGGCAAGCTCAGAGAGCATGTCGGCCGCGATGCCGTTGGGGAGCGCTGTCACGCCGCCTTGCATGGCATCCAGGCTTCCTGCCCCTGGTGCGTCAACGACCGCGTCTTCGCGGGCGAGACCGTGCGCTTGGAGATTCAGAACCCGAAGAACGACCGCTGGTACTATCTGGTCAACACGCCCATCTACAATCCCGACGGCACCATGGCCAAACAGACCATGGTCCAGGACATCACCGAACGCAAACTGGCCGAGGAAGAGGTCGTGAACTCCGAGGCCAAATACCGCACCCTCATCG
>JAHJKV010000523.1 GCA_018822065.1 Pseudomonadota bacterium | reverse complement strand
TGGAGTTCACCGAAGAAGAAACCGAGCGCCTCGAACCGCTCAAGGTCATGCTGGAGACCATCTTCGAGCAGTACCGCACCATCAACCGCCTCTCGGGTGCCCTCGAGCGCGCCGTGTGGCGTGAATTCATCGAGAAGCTCTGAGCGTCCCCTCCTCCCTTGGCTCTGTACACATGGTTGCAGGCCCTGCACTCCAGCGGCGGGTCAACGCGACAGGGTATCGCGCACGAGACGGGCAGCGGCAGCGAAGTCCACCTTACCGGTAAACAGCAGCATCCTGACGGGCTCAAGCTCCCTCAGGTAGGCCTCCTGGTCCATCACCAGCGTCTGGGTGGGCGTGAAAAAGAGCCCCGGGGACTTCATGATGGCTTCCAGCAGGTGGGGCGCCATGGACAGCTCGACCTCTTCCATCCTCATGGGCTCAACGCTGTCCCGGGTCCACCCCAGCACGATAAAGACATCGAGGAGACTGTGGAGCCGGAAACGGTCCTCTCCGTAGATCTCATGAATGATCCCATCGTATTTCTCCTCGAGGGTCCACAGCACCTCGGGAGGCATCCGCCGGTAACGCTCGGGATCGGGTAACAGGGAGACGAGGTCGGGGTTGTTGATAATCGTCCCGGGGTTGATCCTCGGGTGTTTCGCCACCCCATACATGGAGACCTGATCGCCGCCACGCCTGACGAGGAGGCGGTCGTTACTGACGAATCGAGCGGTGCTGTCCATCAGGTGTAAGGCGAAGGTCGACTTCCCAGCCCCGGAGAACCCGGCGATGGCCACACCCTTGCCCATCAACTGGAGCGCCGCGGCGTGGCACAGGAGGTACCCCTGGTGCACCTGATACTGGATGAAACGGTTATTTATGAAATTTATGATTTGATTCAGGTTTTCTAGAACGGGACCGATGGCGATGTTCACCTCGTCCGCCATGAAAAAGTGCATCCCGGTGATCACCTTGCGGACGATACGACCGCCCTCGGCGTCGATCCAGGCCTCCTTGATCTTCGTCTTCCCGGGATCGGGATTTTTAATTGCGAAATCAAGCTCGTCAATCGCAAAGTCGTCACGCTGGATGACGAACACAGTGAAGAAGGGCGGCGCCGCGGAAACCTCCTGAAAATCTCGAAAATATTCGGATAACTCGGTGATAATCTGCGCATGGGTCGCCTCCACGAGGATTCTGCACTCCCCGAACTGCAAAGAGAGTTGATGGTTGAAGGCGGCCTGGGCCTTCAGATCTTCGCACATGCTGTAAAAGGTCTGTCTATCCATTTTTCAGCCTCATGATCACATATTCGCTGTACAGATCCGCCGCGTCTATCTGGCATGCCTCGCGGAGCCCCTTGAAGCCGCCGAAGGCGCTCACCTCAAACACGATCAGACCGTCGGAGGTCTCGGCCATGTCCACGCACGTGAAGTCGAGCCCAAAGGGTTCCTGGGCCCGCTGGGCGATGTCGATCATCTCCTCGGTCGGCGTAAACTTCTCGTACCGACCCCCGAAGTGGGTCGTCGTGTTCCAGCTCCCGGCGCTGCGGCGGGCGTATGAGGCGAGGTATTTACCTCCGAGAAACACGACGCCGAAGTCATAGCCCGGCAGGGTCTTGCGCTGCTGAATATAGAAGAAGGGGTTGCCCTCGGCACGGTAGGTGGACAGTTCCTCTTCCAGAAAGGCATCGGCCGTGATCAACCGCATTCCCCGGGCCTTGGTCGTGTAGTTGGGCTTGAGCACCGCCTCGCCGTAGTCACGGACGGCCCGGACCGCTTCCCCGATGCTCTCGGTGATGGTCGTCGGCGGCATGGGGATGCCGTGCTTTCGCAGATGATAGGTGCAAGAGCTGCGGTTGATCAGACGGGCGATGTGCTCGGGCCGGGAGAAGATCCGAACGCCCATGGCCTCGAGGTGCTCAAGCATGTAGAGCCTGTCAAAGATCTCAGGGTTGTACACCGCGCTGATCTTTTTAACGATGATGCCATCGAGGGCCGCGAGGTCCTGATCCTGGCAGGTGATCCGGCCCCGGTCGAGGTCCGCTGACATCTCCGCCATATCTATGAGGTTGCGGAATCCGGTCTTGCGCTGCAGGGTGTCGGCCAGCACCTCAGAGGACCACTTGTCGGGTATCCCGATAACGCCTATTTTCATGGTCTGCTTCTCCTAGTAATGAAAGATGTCCTCGGGCAACGTGAAGGCGCTGAGCTCCGAACCATCCACACGCGAGACCCGCTCCAGAAGATACACCGCCCGCTGGAACATCTCCTTGGCGAACTGCTCCTTGAGCTCGAAACGGGTTGAGGTGATGAAGCTCCGAACGAGTCCAAAGGCCAGCCTGAGATCGAAGGTAGTATCCCCGTTGTTGTGCGCGAAGGCGCGGGTCGCTCGATAGAAGGCGTCGTTGATCCGGTTGAGCCGCTCTCGGATCCGCTTCTCGAAGAGAGGTATCCGGAAATTGGAGATAAGAAAGACGGAGATGTCCTGGGTGTAATCGGTGACCTTAGAACGATGCATGTCGATATAATGAAAAACCATTCCGTCAGGTTCGATGATGACGTTGTCGTTATTGAAATCTCCGTGGATGCGCACGCTCACGGGTGACGCGAGCGGTTCTTCAAGGACCGTCGCCTCCTCAAGCAGGGTCTCGAAAGACTTGAGCGAGAGGTCACCGATGGAGGTGTTGGGGAAGGAGAAGTCGGGATGCACGTCGAGCACCTCCTGAATTCTCCGGGAGAGTTGTCGCATGTGGTGCGCATTGGAAGGCTCACGGACGATGGTCTTGTCCCAGATCCTGAGGACATTGCCGATGAGGAGCTCCAAGGCCGTGGAGAGGGCCTTCTCGGTCCCGCTGAGGGCGATATTGCGGAAGGTGATGCCGCTGAGATACTCAAGCACCATGGAGCCCCGACCATCGTGCTCGGAGAAACCCAGAACTTTCGGCGGGAGCCCAGGCATGAGCGCCTCCCACTCGCGGAGTTGATCGCGCTCCTGCTCCAGTTTGCCGATGGCCCCTTCTTTGTACACAACGAACCGCCCCTGTGAGCGATTGAGATCGCGGATCGTGTATATTTTACACCCCGATCGCGTCTCCCAGATCCCCGAGTAATCGATGTTGTCCATCTCGAAATCGATGCCCGCGTTGGTGAAACTACTCTCCATGGCGTCGAACTGGCTGAGCTTGATCTTCTCGCCTACCGTGGCAAAGAGCAGGGCCTCTCCGATGTTCTGCAGGGAGTCGCCGATCCGCTCAAGATAGCGATAGATAAACAACAGGGTAAGGTGATTGAGCGTGTTCGTGCCCGTGGACAGGACCCTAGCGATTCGATCAAAGGCCTTCTTGTACAGTTGGTCTATCTTCACCTCGCTGCGGCAGATGAGCAGGCCCTTGTGCAGGTCGAGGTTGTCCACGGCGTCGTCGATACGATCGAGGGCCTTTTGTATCTCTGAGAAGAAGGGCCGCACCTCGGCCTTGAGCACGACAGACCAATCGGTAAAATATCCCGTCTGTCCAACGATGGAGACCGCGTGATCGCCGATGCGTTCGAGGTTGGAGGCGATGATGGTGATGGCCCTCAGCAGATCCCGCGCCGGCTTGGGCAGCTTCTCGTCGGAGAGCTTTTTAAAGCAGCGATGTTCTATTCCTATGCGAAGATTGTCGATGTAATCGTCGCGGACCGTGACACGGTCGACAGCCGGTTCGATGGGCTCAAGCACCACCTTCTCGCACTCGGTCACCTGCCGCGTGACCTCGAGCCTCAGATACTTCAGATTCTGCCGAACTTCTTGCGTGAACTGGTCCATCGGAGCGCCCCTTCTGGCTCAGATTGAGATCGAGAGGGAGCCTGAATCGTTCTTCTTGTGATCGTTCTTCCACACCAATTTGAGCACCAGCTTGGAACGGTCTCCCTTCTGCCTGGCCCGAATGCGCAACTCCAGGAGCCCGTGAGGCCTCAGTTCGAGCTGCTGTGTGCCGTCGTGAAATTCGATGCTGCCGCGCTGAAACCCATCGGCCAGCGTCTGCAGGTACTTCACAACCGACTCCTGATCCTGCATGGATTCGTGTTTGAACTCTTCGGAAGCCATTGTTCCTCCTTCGCCCGCTATCCCAGTCGGGCGCGGTAGGCGTCGATCATGCCATCGCGAGTGATGTTGCCGACCCCAAGCCGCTTCTTGATCATGGGATCTTCCCAGGGGGGCTGAAGACCGATCTGGCGCGCCGCCTTCACGGGATCCTGACGGTCCAGCGGTCGGGTCTTCACTCCCATATGGCAGTCGTCCCCCATGGTGATGAGCAGGGGTCGCTCGCCCATGGCCGCCTTCTTGTTCTTCTGGGTCACCACATGAATGAGAAAATCTGTGAAGTCATAAGATTGAGGGTTCCAAACCTCGTACCCGTCCACGTCGTAGTCCGCCAGGAGGATGGGCCAGAACTGCTCGGGATGGGGGATGATGATCCCCCCACCGAGGCCGCGGACCTCTTCGATTATCTCCTGGGTCTCATAAAAATGCTCCGGATCGAACCCGAGCTTCACCAGGTTCTTCACCTCGCGGATATAGGACTGCACATGATCGATCAAGGCGTCGTCATAGAGCGCCTTGAGCTCCTCGAAGTACCAGTTGACCAACTTGTTCCTGACAAAATCACGTGGAATATCTTCGAGATGTGCTAAAATCATCGCCTTGAGCCGGGTCGCATACACCCGCGCCAGGCCAATGAGCCTGCCGTCGGCCCCGACCTTGTGCGCGGCCTTGAGGCGCAAGGGCTCACCCGACGACAGGATGAGGGCGTCGAGAAACTCGAACAGCTGTCCAGCCCGGTAAGAGAAGGTGTGCTCGAGCATGGACCTGAAGGTGGTCGCGGCATCCATCCGGGCGCCGCTCTTGAAATGCGCCAACAACTGGACCTTTCGCTTGAACTCCCGTGAATAGCAGTCCACCTCGCAGCCCACGTAGTCGCCAAGCTCCACCAGCACGTTGTGCTGCGTAGGGATGACGAGGGTGTTGGTAGACCCCGGGTACATCTTTCGGATCCGCTCTTCTATGAGGGGGAGAGGGACGAATTCGGGATGCCAGTGGATCGCCATCACCGAGCGTTGGGCGGGGAACACCTCTTCGGGGTTCACCAAGCGTTCCATGACCTCCTCGCTCAGTTCCTGGGACGTGATTTGGGCGAACCACTCCTCGTCCTGCAAGGTCGATTCAAGACTCAACCGGTCGATGGCGATGGCTTCGAGGACCGGTTTCTTCATTTCGTCATTCCTTTTCCAAGGAGGCGGAGGGGCGAGTCGCAAGGGTCACTCCCTTTCATCCGAGGCCTTGCCCGCCGGGGCCTTGCCCGCCGGGGTCTTCGTCGCCGGGGCCTTCGTCGCCGGGGCCTTCGTCACCGGGGCCTTCGCCTCCGGGGCCTTCGTCGTGGTCTTAGCGGGTGCGGGCTGCTTTGAGGATGGTTTCTCCGAGGATCCCTCCTTCACCTTCTTTGCCGAGGCTCCCACGGCCGCATCGGTCTTTGCAGGTGGTTCTTTTTCCGCTTGAGGAGCCTTCTTCGTGGAGAGGGGTTTCCCGTTGGGGACCATCTCGGGGTGTACCTTCTTGACCTCCTGGGCCATGGGCATCTGGGAGCCGACCGCCTTTGTCCCCCCCACCGGGTCCTGGGCGGGCAACCGCTCGGGCCGATCACACAGCAAGAGCTTGCCGCATTTGCTCTTGAGTTTGCACGTCGCGTTCTTCTTGCACCACTCCATGGGAACGTCATCAGCCATCCACTTTATGGACACCTCGAACTTCTGCTTCCCATGCTTTGTGCTGGCCTCCACGGCGAGGACATGTTGGTCGGACAACTGGAGATCAAGCGCTTCCTCATCCCCTCGAACCTGCACCGTCCCCTGCTTGAGTGAGGCGATCATCTCCTCCATCCAGGCGACGATCTGGGCCTTATTCATAAATTTCGAAAACTTGATTTTCTTTTTTGCTGGTTCCATGACCTCTCCCCATGCCCGCGATACTGCCGGGCTGTTCTATTCGTAAGAGATATTAACCGCATTTTCTGGAATTTGCCAAGAGCCTTTTCTCCCTCCCTTCCCTTTATTCCGATCATTATTGTGCCGATATTTCGCTAGTCATGAGGTTAGTTGGGGTGTATGCCGCCCTTTAGGGACACAAAATTGGCCATCTGGACGCACCACTCCCTTTGCATCGCTGTGGCAGGTAAATTCCCTTAACTGC
>JAHJKV010000142.1 GCA_018822065.1 Pseudomonadota bacterium | reverse complement strand
GCCCAAAAGACGCTCAAAGAGCATTTTGTGGCAGACGTCAAGGGGCTCGGCATTCTTGGCTACCTTCATGCGGGCCAGGGCACCGTGCCAGGCCTCTACCATGAACATGGCGGTCTCTCCGGGGTCGAGGCCTTCCGGTAGTTCTCCCAACCCGCCAGCCTCGGCAAGTACGCGAGAAATCACCCGGGTGAGTCCCCGCATGGACTTTTCCAGGCGCTGCTGGAAAATCGGTGAAAGGTCGCCCATTTCCTGGGCCAAGTTGCCGATGGGACAGCCCAGACAATATCCGGCCTCGGCAAAGAAAGCCCGAAAATATTCGAAAAACGCTCGGAGGCGAGTGAGCGGGCCACCCTCTCCCTGAATCAAAATCTGCATCACCCGGTCGCGAAAAAGCGCCTCGTGATACTCCACCACGGCCAAACCAAAATCTTCCTTGCTGCCGAAGTAAAAATAGAACGAGCCCTTGGGAACCTGGGCAGCATCCAGAATCTGCTTGATCCCGGTGTTGTTGTATCCCTGGCGGTGGATGAGTTCCGCACCCTTCGTCAGGATGCGCTGTCTTGTTTCCTCGCTCATGATAATCTAATAGACTGGTCGTCTAGTCCTGTCAAGGTAAAAATGGAACACGCACATCAAGGGGCTGCACGACCGCGGCCCCTTGATGCGAGGAGGGACTCAATGCCCCTGAGAGGCCATGGGCAATCTTCTGGGGTGGGAGGAAATAACCTTCGCCACTGTCGAGATCGACTCTGAATCTCTCAGGGTAAACCTAGCCATGAGGTCCTGCAGTTGGAAGGCCAGGGAGGAAAGCTCCTCGGAGGAGGCGGCCAATTCCTCGGCATTGGCTGAACTGTTCTGGGTGAGGTGGTCCACCTGGTCCAGGATGGTGTTGATCTGGCCCACGGCCTCGGCCTGGGTGGAAGAATCGGAAGCGATGGCCTGAACGAGGCCGGCCGCCAGGGTGCCGCTTTCCACAATGCGTTCAAATGCCTTGGAGGTCGTAACCGCCAATTCGTTGCCGCGTGCCGCCTTGGCCACAGAGCCTTCGATCAGGGTTGCAGTCTCCTTGGCTGCCTTGGCACTCCGCCCGGCCAGGTTGCGCACCTCTTCGGCCACCACGGCAAACCCCTTGCCGTGGCTACCCGCCCGTGCAGCCTCCACCGCCGCGTTCAGGGCAAGCAGGTTGGTCTGAAAGGCGATATCATCAATGACGTGGATGATCCGGGAAATGGCTTGACCGGACTTGTTGATCTCATCCATGGCCTTGACCATCTGGCCCATCTGGGCGTTGCCCTCTTCTGCCGCCTCCTTGGTGGTGGCGGAGAGCAGACTGGCCTTGGACGCGTTTTCCGCCACTGTTCTGGTGGAACTGTTGATGTCATGCATGGAACTCGACACCTCCTCCACGGACACAGCCTGGTTGGCGGATGCTTCGGACAAGGACTGGCTTGAATCGGAAATCTGCTTGGCACCAGCCGAGACCTGATTGGCCGCCTCCTGCACCTTGCCCAGGACCTCATTGAGGATGGCCGCCATCCGTTGAATCTCCTTGCCCAGAGCATCTTTTTCCGAGGCCAGATGCACTTCGAAATTGAGATCGCCAGCCGCAATGGTTTTGGCCTCTTTGGTCTTGACCGCAAATTCGTCAGCCATGGCGTTGAGGGACGCATTCATTTCGTTGATCTCGTCGTCGTAGGCCTTTCGGTAGAGATCGCAGGAACGGCAATCCTCTCCCTTGATGGCCCTTGGACAGTTCGGATCATTGGAGAACGAACCGGATTCGACCCAGCAGCACACCTCCTTCTTCCCGAAGCTGCGGCATTCCTTCTTGCCGCACCCCTTGAACTTGGAGCAATTGACGCCGCCCACCAAAGGCAGTCGTTGAGTGAAGTCTCCCTTGCTCAGGCCGAGCACGTGTTCCGTGGTCCGACAAACCCTGGTCACGATACGCCGGGTCATGCCCCAGATGGAAACAAGCCCAACCAGAAGTGCAGCGGATCCGGAAAAAAAGAGTCTCCAATACAACCCGACCTGGTCACCCACCTCCGCTCCAAACAGCGACCCCACGTAGACCATGAGCAAGGCGATCGTTGGACCCATGACGCACAATGAACCAAAAATAATTTTCCCACCGAGCCCCTTGACCAAACGCATATGCCGCCTCCCCCTTCCTACCTAATTTTCGTTAATCTAATTTCCACTACTTTATCATACTAGAGTGAAACCACAGAATAACAACATGATCCTGTATTATGCACATACAAAAAAGTGACCCGGCATCACTGTCGGGCCACGTTGCTTCCAATTGCATAGCATCAGCTTCAATCAATACTCTTTGAAGTCATTCTCATCGTTATCGTCGCCTTGGTCCGCATCTTCCCACTCATCTTCGGGCAGGTTCGACCTTTCTGGCAGGGCTTGCCGGGGAACGGACTGCACGGTGACAGTCGTGCCTGCATCGCTGAGTTTGAAGCGAGTCAGGGTCTCCTGCAACTGCGTCGCCTGGTCCGAAAGGACAGTGGCCGCCGAAGCGGTCTCCTCCGCATTTGCAGTATTCTGCTGGGTCACCTGATCCACCTGGTTCATGCCCGTGTTCACCTGGGCCACTCCCAAGGCCTGCTCATTGGAGGACTTGGCTATCTCGGCCACGATTTCGGCCACCGCCGATGAGGAACCGACAATCTCCTCGAAGCTGGAGTCCAGTCGTTCGGCCAGGCCCATTCCAGCTGCGACCTTGCTCACCGCCGATTCGATAAGTCCCGTGGTTTCCTGGGCCGCCTTGGCGCTTCGTCCCGCGAGGTTGCGAACCTCTTCCGCGACCACGGCAAATCCCTTGCCGTGACTTCCGGCCCGCGCGGCCTCCACTGCCGCATTCAGTGCGAGCAGGTTGGTCTGGAAAGCGATCTCGTCAATGACCTTGATGATCTTGGCCACCTGTTGACTGGCGTCGGATATCTCCTGCATGGACAAGGCCATGTCCTGTCCTGCCTGCTTGCCGCGGCCCACAACACCC
This sequence comes from Pseudomonadota bacterium, assembly GCA_018822065.1. Lineage (GTDB taxonomy): Bacteria > Desulfobacterota > Desulfovibrionia > Desulfovibrionales > Desulfovibrionaceae > JAHJKV01. Next base: position 1,929 of record JAHJKV010000142.1, on the reverse strand, counting down.
ACAGCCTGCTCCATCTTCTGATTGGCCTCGGAGGCACTTTCCGCGTTGGTCCTGGTCTGGCTGCCGATCTCGGTCATGGAGCTGTTGATCTCCTCGATGGAGGCTGCCTGTTCCGTTGATCCCTGGGAAAGGGACTGGCTGGCCTCGCTCACCTGTGCCGCCCCGGCAGCGATCTGGTCGGCGGCGTCCTTCACCAAGCCAAGAGCTTCGTTCATGTTGGCAACCATGCCCTGGAGCGCCTTGCCCAAGGCGTCTTTCTCGGAAGCCAGCACCACGTCCTGGGCGAGGTTTCCTTGGGCAATGGCCTCGGCCAGTTGCACACGGTCCTCAAGTACATCGGACATGGCATCGAGAGCCGCGGACAAACGACCCATTTCATCCTTGCGCTCGAGCTTCAACCGGGAACTCAAATCACCCACTTGAATGGCTTCGGCCAGACGAACGGCGGCACCCACTGGACCGGTGATGCCGCGCGAGATGAAGAAGGCCAGCAAGCCTGTGAGGATCACACTGACAAGCACAAAACCGAGCAATTGCATCCGCATGGACGCATATTCCGCTGTGGAACGCTCCTGGGCCTGTTCGGCCTCGGTGAGCATCTTCCCGGTCAACACGTCCAGGACATCGCGCATGGCTTCGAACTTGTCGTTTGCCTCGCCGAGCGTCAGGTCCAGAGCCAGGCTGCGGCCTGCACGGGTGTCTTCCAGGCGTCCGTTGACGATTCGACGGGAGACCGCTTGCCAGTCGGCCATGGCAGACTCAAACTTTTCCTTGAGCGCGAGTGTCTCCTCGTCGTGCATGAGCGAGAAGAAAATCCCGGTCCGTTCGACGACCTGCGCCAAGTTCGCTTCGTAGTCCTCGACCAGCCCCTTGAATACATCGCTACTGACATTGGCGAAGATCATGGAACGCTCGGCCACAAGCAACTGTTGCAAATCGCGATCTGCCTCGATCAAGTTGTCAACGCTAGGCAATTTTACTTCGAACAGATCTTCAACCGTGAGCTGGATTTCACTGGCAGCAAAGAATCCAACGGCTCCAACGCCGAGCAACAAGAGCATGAGCACACCATAGCCAGACAGTATTTTGAGACCAACTCCCAAGTTCTTCCACAAAGTCATATTCTCCCCCGGGGGCCAGCAAGGGCCACGTTACTGTACCTTGTCAACATCGATGCCAAAGGTGATGGCGCCGATAGCCTTGCCGCCGTCTATGACCGGAACGGAAACCTGCACCAGATAGGACTGGGAAGAATCGTCAAACTCGACCTCGTCCACAAACACGGCACCAGCGCTGCCAGCAAAGGACTTCTGGAACTTGGCCTCATCGCCCTGCCAATAGTCCGAGGTCTTGTCTGTCATGCAGACGTTCGCGCCTTGGTTGTCCATGACAAAAATCTCAGCATAATAAGGCTTGGACTTCTGCATGGCTCGGATCTGCGGCCCACAACTGCCGTCCACTATGGCCTTCATGTAGTCAGCCAGACCGGCGTCGCCCTTCCACTGTTCATCCTTGGCCTTGATGGCGTCGAGGGTAATGCCCTTGGCGTTCTGAGCCTTGACTGCGGCAATGATGCCCGCGTCGGTTCCATACGCCGCAAGCTCACTTGTCGCGAGATCTTTGATCTTCTGCGGTGCCTCTTCGGCAAATACGACCCCAGTCGAGAGCATGGACACCATCAGTACAACGACAACGATCATCTTTCTCATGATTTTCTCCCCTTTTTCCTGTTGGTACTTAGTATCAAGCATTAACGCGACCCAACGAACAGAATTTCATTTACTATTGTTACACAAAATCTCGGACGTTGGGCAAGAAAAAAGGCGAAACCGAAGCTTCACCATGAAAAAAAACAGCAGTATTTTGAAATTATTGGCTTTTAAGCCAAGCCAGAGTCTCGGGAACATCCAGGGTGCCGGTGTAGATGGC
>JAHJKV010000141.1 GCA_018822065.1 Pseudomonadota bacterium | reverse complement strand
GCCACCGGGGCCATGCTCTCGGAACACTTCAGCTACTCCTCCGTGTTCCTGGCCGCTGGCGTGCTCATCCCCCTGACCCTGACCTTGCTCCCCTATGCCGGGTCGGGCACCCTGCAGGACGCCGCCCGTGCCAAGCGCAAACTTGCCCCCCTGCTCGGTTTCCTTCGGGAACCCCGCCTTTGGGCCCTGCTGCTCATGGTCTCCATCCCGGCAGCCGCCTGCCTCTCGGGTTTCCTCTACTTCATTGTCCCGGTCCAGATGCAGCGCTTGGCCGTGCCCCAGGGCGACGTTGGCCGCCTGTTCATGCTCTACGGCCTGTGCTTCATCTATGCTGGCCCACTCATCGGCAAGATCGTCGACCGGGCAACAAACACAGCCTGGTACGTGGTCCTGGCCGGGGTTCTCTCCGGCCTGGCCCTGATGCTGGCCTCGATTGTCCCGACCTTCTGGGGCTATGCCGCCAGTGTCCTGTGCACGGGCATCGCTCAGTGCATTGTGGCTTCAAGTCTGTTGGTGTATGTGCTGACGCTGCCGAGCGTCAAAGAACTTGGCACGGACAAAGCCGCCAGCATGTTCCGGCTCATTGAACGCGGCGGCCAAGTGCTCGGCCCGGTGGTCTTCGCCGCCATGGCCGCTGCCGCGAGTCTCGGCGGCAACCTCCTGATGACAGGATCAGCCTTCGTACTGATGGGGCTGCTCTTTGCCGGGGTCGCACTCAGAAACAAACAACCACAAGAACCCCGGATATAAACGACAATGCGCATTTTGATTTTTGGCAAGGCGGACCTCCTCGGCAACATCGCTCTGAACAGTCTGATGCGGCACCTGCATGAAGAGCATCACCTCGGAGTGTTCCTCTCCGACTATGTGGTGGACTGCGAACGGGAAGCCCCCTTAAGCGACTGGTTGGTCGCCCATGAACGGGATTTTCCCCTCAACGTCTTCTTCCCCGCATTGGACGCACTCGAATCTACCAATGGTGCGAAGAACCTGACCTTCACAGCTTTGCAACAACGATATGAAACCCCGATCGCCATGGTGGAACAGGTCAACTCCGACGAAACCGTGACCCAGGTGCGCGACTACGCTCCCGATGTCATCCTCTCCTGCCGCCACGACTTGATCTTTGGCCCTGAAATCATCGGCATTCCCCCCTGCGGCTTCTACAACCTGCATCCCGGCTCCCTGCCCGAATATCGGGGGCTTTCCGCCACCTTCTGGACCATGCTCGACGACCATATCGCCGCCAACTGCACCTTCTACCAGATCGATCCGGGCATCGACACCGGGCCCATAGTCCACCGGGAAGAAATCAGCCTCGACTACTCCCGCTCCCTGATATGGAACTTGAGCAGGGTCTACCTCGGCGGCGTTCAGGCTTTCCTGCGCCATCTCCCGAACCTCTGCCAGGGCCCGCTGGACAGCATCCCCCAGGATGCAGGTCGCAGCCGATATTTTTCCTCACCAACCGCCGACGATTATGAGAAGTTTCAAGAAAAGGGATACCAGGTACTCTTGCCTGAGGACTACCTGGAAATTCTGGCGACCTATCTTCCGGACGGCAGAAGCGACCCGCTCCTCAGCGAGTTCGCCCGCAAACTTCCCCGGAAACAAGACTTTGGTATTGAGTGATTTGAAACACGGAATGCAAGGAGTCGAAAATGGAATTCACATCGAGCAAACAGGGTGAATATCTTGTAGTCACCACGGTCGGTCGGCTCGACGCCACCACTTCCCACCTCTTTGAGGAACAGTGCGACCAGTGGCTTGCGGATGACAACACCCGCATCCTGGTGGACATGGCCGGAATCGAATTCATCAGTTCCGCCGGATTGCGCAGCATCCTTGCCTCGGCCAAAAAGCTCAAGGGGGCCAGCGGCGATATCCGCTTCTGCGGCCTGAGCGGCATGGTGTCCGATGTGTTCAAGGTCTCCGGCTTCGGCACCATGTTCAAACTCTTCGACACCCAAGAGCAAGCCCTCGGCAGTTGACGAGTCACCATGGACACCCTGCGGACACCAGCCACCCTCGCGCAACTAGACACCATCCAGACCTTTGTGCTGGAGTGTGCCCGAACAGCCAAGGCTCCGCCGGACCTGGACGGCAAGCTCGGCCTGGTTCTGGAAGAGCTCGCAGTCAACGTGTTCAATCACGCTTACGGCAAAGACGAAGGAGAGCTTGAGGTTTCCTGCGACGTCCTCCCCATGGTCCAGGGCCGCTGCTTCTGTGTGACCCTCAAGGACTGGGGGCTGGCCTTTGACCCTCTGGCCACAGCCGCACCGGACACGACCCTGGATGTCGAACAGCGACCCATTGGCGGGCTGGGAATTCTCCTGGTCGTCAACATGTCGGACAGCATCTCCTATGAGCGCCAGGGGGACACCAATGTCCTGCGGGTCTGTTTCCAGCTTCCGGAATGATGATCGACGACGCATATTGACAAGGATGGCATCCTATGTGGACTGAAATCACCGGCCCGCTTTTGGGCGGCATTGGCATCTT
>JAHJKV010000140.1 GCA_018822065.1 Pseudomonadota bacterium | reverse complement strand
GATTCTCATCGCTCCTCCCGCGGGCTCGTGCCAGTAACCCTGGCATGCACCGCGCCGTCCGAAACCCGGATATCCACCCGGTCCTCGGCAGCCAGCCCGGCAACCGAGGTGACCACCCGGCCCTGAGCGTCGAGCATGAGGCTGTAGCCCCGCTGGAGCGGCAATTCCGGGTTCAGGCCTGTGAGCCGGACCCCGGCCAGTTCCAACCGTTGGCCAGCCTGGTCCAGTCGCCTGCTCATGGCCGAATGCAGTCGCAGGCCCAGTCTGGAAAGTTCCTCGGATCGCCGGTCCATGACCTCCGGTCCCAGAGCGCGTCCCAGTGCCTCTCGCTCCCGGATCAGCAGTTCGCCCTTTGCTGACAAAAAACGTTCCCCGGCCCGGTGCAGACTGACGGTCTCTCGGGCAAAGGACTCGGCCAGCCGCGTGAGCCGCTTCAGGGGCGAGAACCAGGACAGGCCGCGCGTGAGGCCCGCCAGTTCGTCCCCCAACTCGCGCAGCAATTGCTGGTAGCCGCCGAGCAGACGTTCGGAAAGTTCGTCCACCCGTTGGGCCAGGCTGTCGCGCCGGGGCCAGAGGGCCTGGGCCGCGTGGGAAGGCGTGGCCACCCGGAGGTCGGCCACATAGTCGGCGATGGACACATCCGGCTCATGCCCCACTCCGCAGACCACCGGGGTCTGCATGCGAAAGAGAGCATCGGCCACTTCTTCGGTATTGAAGGCCCAGAGGTCTTCCAGGGAGCCGCCCCCCCGGATGAGGGCCACGGCCTCGGCCCAACCGTCGGCGTCAACCCGGCCCAGGGCCTGGGCGATCTGTTTCGGAGCCTGGGAGCCCTGCACCAGGGTCGGGTAGATGCGAATCTGCGACCCTGTGCCCCGCTCCTCTGCCAGACGCAAAAAATCGCGAACAGCCGCGCCGCTGGGCGAGGTGACCACCGCGACACGGGTAGGATTTGAGGGGAGGGCCTTCTTGCGGGACTCGTCGAAATATCCGGCATCGGCGAGCTTACGCTTCATGGCCTCGAAGGCCACCTGCAAATCGCCCGCGCCCTGGGCCTGGACCAACTCGGCCATGAGTTGATAGACCCCGCGCGGCTCGTACACGCCGATGCGCCCTGCCACCAGGACCTCCCGGCCGTTCTCCAGATCGTCACCGGCACTGCCCTCGTCCATGACCTCGCCGGTCACCGGATGGGTACATTCGTCGCCGTCCGGGACCCACTGGGCCGACTTGAACCAGACCACCGCGAGCTGAGCCCCGCCATCCGTGAGGGTGAAGTAGATATGCCCGCTGCCAGGACGCGACACACCGCTGACCTCGCCCCGCACCCAGAGGAACGGAAACTCGGCTTCCAGCACGTCCTTGACCGCGCGAGTCGCTTCAGTGACAGAGAGAATGTTAGGCATCAATCTCGTTTTGTGCTTCGCTCACCCTCCTGCACCACGGTGGGCAGGACTGGAAACCAGTTTCAAGAAGGTACTGTTTCGAGGTAGGCGCGTCAATTCAGTTGGCGTTTCCAGGCCGTTGCGCTACTGTTGGCACATGGCAATACTCGCTGGCGTTCTCATCACCGTGGCCTTTGCGGCTCTTGGGTTTTTCATCGCCTTGAAGCTTGCACCTGAGCGCAAAGAGAACAAAGAAAAGTTTCTGATGACCGCGCTGCTCTGCGTGGCCCTTGCCGTGGTGATCTCCGGGCTGGTGCGCAAGCCGGTGATGAAACTGCTGCGTGAGGGAAACCCCGCCGGGTCCATACAATCTGCCCTGGACCGAAACGAGCTCTTTGCACTGCTCCGGGAGGCCTCGCCCCAGGCTGCCAAGGAATTTCGCGCCAGCACCGAGGCCATGGGAGCCAAGTCCGAGGCGGACGGCTTGCGCCTCAGGCTGACCGACTGGGACGTCTCGGTGATCCTCTGGGAAAAGTTGGTCCCTGCCGGGGTGGGCATCGCCCCGGATGAAGCCGCCCTGCTCTTTGCCAAGGGGCTGGCCGAAAGGCTCCGCGAACTGAACCTGGAAGACCCCATACTCGCCCTGGCGCTCCTCTCCCCCCGCTCCTTCCCGGACGGCGACCCATCTGTCCTCGCCTTGACCGGCACCCTGGGCCAGGGGGTGCACGCCGTGGTCCTGGGCGCTTTCAAAAACCCGGTGCCTTTAAACGATCCAGACGAATCCCGCCAGCTCTTCGACTCGGCCATGGCCGACTACGTCCGCCAGCTCACAGAGACCCATGACAACGCTCCGGACCTCGACCGCCAGTTGGCCGTGCTCGAAGACCCTGCGGCCCTGCGTCAGGCCGATGACGGCACCCTGCCCCTGCTGGTGGCCGACCTGCTGGAATACCTGCTCTCCCGCCCGGCAGAAGAACAGCCGGTGCTGGTGAAG
>JAHJKV010000139.1 GCA_018822065.1 Pseudomonadota bacterium | reverse complement strand
GGCATAACCGCAGTGCCCTGGCAAGGCCCGCCGGCCATGGATGGGCGTGGATTCATGTCGGTGCTTTTTCGGTCAACCATGGACAGTTCGTTGGACCCGGCTTCGCCGTCTAAATATGCCAGCCGCAATTATTTCATGATTTCAAAAAACTATTGTTCGCTGCATTCGCGGTTTGGCTACCATTTTGCGCAGGTCGAGGGACTGGTGGGCGAGAGGCCACGTGAAAACTATATCAGCTTTCGTTTCCAGGGTGGCGCGGCGGACGATCAACGTCGCCAGCGCCGGGTTGATATGGTTGGTGAATTGCTCGAAGAACAGGGGTTTCGGGTGAACTTGCTGGAGGATAGGTTGACAGCTCGTTTGGAACGTCTTGACCGGTGCACCATGGAACGTGGGCTTCGGATGCTGGGCTATTTGCTTCTGCACACTCGGCAACTGGACATGATCATGAACAATCCTGAGCAGATGGCAAGGGCGAGATCTCAGCTTCGACGCAATATGGCGGCGGTTGCTGCGCTCAAGCCTTATAAGCGTTAAACGCTCCTCTGATGGCCAACAGCACCTGATCGAAATCAGCAGGCTTGAGGAGCGTGGCATATGCGCCGAGCTCCTCGCACCGAGCCAGGTCTTGAGCAGGGCCGTGCCCCGTCATAATGATTACCTCAATGTCATTGTTTCTGCGTCTGATTTCTTCCAGCGTTGCAACGCCGTTCATTTCTGGCATGAGCAGATCAAGCACCAGAACATCGAAATGGTCTTTCCCCAGCAGTTGCAAACATTCAGCTCCGCCGCCAGCACACTGAACGTGCATGTTCGCTCCCTCAAGCCGCAGGGCGAGCATGTCTACGAAGTCGGGTTCGTCATCTACCAGGAGAACACGGATGGGTCGGTCATTCATTGGCGAACCTCCTCGTTTGCCGCAGGGGGAGTAAAATCGCGAGCAATGGTTACTGTGAACACGGCGCCGCGCTGGGGACAATTGGTGGCCTCGATTGTACCGCCCAGCCGACGGATGATGTTGTTCGTCACGAAAAGCCCCAGGCCAGTGCCCCTTCCTTCAGGTTTGGTGCTGAAGAAGGGGTCAAAAATACGCTTGAGAAGTTCTTCTGGAATACCGGCGCCGTCGTCCATTACCTGCAGCCGAACGTGGTGCTCTAGTGCGCTCAGCTCAATCTTGACCTGCCCTCCTGACTCGGCGGCATGAATGGCGTTAGTCAGCAGATTGATGAGTACCTGTCGGAGTTGCCCGGAATCAGAACGTACGGTTAGTGGCGTTCCGCAGGTGTGTATGGTGATGTTTACGTTGTGGGCGAGTGCTTCCTTGTTTACCAATTCGCTTGTCTCTTTGGCCAGGTGGCCAAGGTCAATTTCCGTGATTTCCGGTTCGCTTTGCCGCGCGTGGCTCAGGAGTTGATGCGTGATGCGTCTGGCGCGGGCAACGTTTGAACCTATTTTCCCTAGACCCAGCTCCAATTCTTTTCTGAGGGGCATGTCCGCTGGGGCGGTTTTGAGCAGGTCAAGCAGCCAGCCGGATGCGTCGTTGATCACTGCCAAGGGGTTGTTGACTTCATGCGCAATGCCGGTTGCCAACGTACCAAGAGACGCTAGGCGTTGTGCCGCGATCATACGTTGTTCCAGTAAGCAACGGAATTCGCGCTCCCGAACTTGTTCACGAATCCGAAGAATTTTATCGTAGGCCTGCTGGATCTTGCCTTCGAGATGTTCTATTTCGACAGGCTTGGTCAAATAGTCGAAGGCTCCGGCTTTGATGCCGGCTATTCCGTCTTCTGTGCTTGCATGGCCCGTAAGCAGGATAACTTCGGATGATGGAAACCGCTTGCGAAGTATTTGCAGTGTTTCGATTCCGTTCATACCAGGCATTTTAACGTCGAGCACTACGATATCGCTAGGTGATTCTTCCATGCATTCTATGGCCTGTGAACCATTTTCAGCCTCAAACATATTGAGGCCACGATGGGACAGGCGCTTGAAAAGTACCTGTCTGAATCGGTGCTCGTCGTCTACCAGCAGAACAGACGGTACGGTCACGGTAGAGCTCCTCGGTATTCTTCGAGTTCGCACAAATAATGTTCCCCGGCGGGTGGTGCTTAGAAACTGCGCATGGGAATGATCCCGATGCCCCTCCAGCGTTCCACCCTCCGGGGGCGGACAAAATCAGTCCTTGATGAATTCTTCGGCCATGACTTGCCTAGCCATTTCAGGCTCTCCTGCAGCGGAAAGAGCAGCACCCATGAGCGCGGTGTCCACGTTTCGCTTGATCTTCTTGAAGTTGCCGTACGCCTTGCCAATGGTTGCCATAAGCGTGTCCATTTCCACCGGCTTTTCGAGGTATGCGTAAGCACCCATCTTCCGGGCCTTTTCTCGGGAATCATCAGAACCGTGGCCGGTAAGAATGATTACCTGGGTCGTGGGGTAGGCGTTCTTCACTCGTTGCAGGACTTCAAGTCCATCCATGCCGGGCATCTTCAGGTCCAGGACCATGACTTCCGGTTCATCGTCAGCAATCTTCTGCAACGCGTCTTCGCCGTTGAAGGCAACGTCGGCCTTCATTTTTCGCATTTCAAGTCTGTCCGTCAGGCTTTGGACAAAATCCGTCTCGTCATCCACAACGAGAATCTTATACTCTTGCATGTCGTCCTCCTGTGTTCTTGCCGACCAGAGGGCGGCAGTAAAATGGGTTCGCCATCTGCCATGTGGCATTGATATAAAGGCAAGATGAGTGCCAAATGTGTAATCCGGCATATGTTTATAAGTACCTGTTCTTATTTGATTTAGCATCTTCCATTGTGTCGCATCGCGTGATGAAGAGTCTTTTGGGTGTCAGCTTTTTTTGCGAGTTGTAAGATGGTAGTAATTCTGTGGTCATGCAGGTTACCATGCTGAGGTTGGT
>JAHJKV010000138.1 GCA_018822065.1 Pseudomonadota bacterium | reverse complement strand
CTCGGAGACGTGGGGCCATACTGGACCATCGCTGTCGGGCTGCTCCTGCTCTGGGTGTCACTGGACATGCTTGGGGTGGCCGCCTGCTCCCTGTCCGGCGGACTTCTGGCCAGACTGAAGGTCCGGGGCAGACCCGGCGCCTTTGTCCTGGGTCTGGCCTACGGGGTGCTTTCGGGTTCCTGCACCTTCGGGTTCATCGCCCCGATCCTGGCCATCATCACGCTCCAGGCAAAGCTGCTCACCGGGGTCCTCTTCATCCTGCTCTTCGGCCTCGGCCACTGCCTGCCCATCGCTCTGGCCGGAAGCTCCGCAGCCATGGTCAAAAAAATACTGACCAACGCTGTCTGGCAGCGCGGCGGAGTGCTCTTCCGCCGGGCCGCTGGCCTTGCGATCGGTCTTCTCGGCATCTATTTCATCCTCCAACCGTTTCTCCCGAAAGCGTAGCAGCGACGATGCACCAAGCCATGTCGTCCGTATTTCAACCGCAAGGCCGGGGTCTTTTTTTCTGGATTGACCAGTGGTTGTTTCAGGAGATCAGCACACGTGCTCTCTGTGGCACAAGAAATCGAGAAGTCGTTCGCCTGCGTGCAACAGGTCCCGGTTGTTGTCGATTTGCACCAGGCGGGGATGGTCCACCACATAGGCCTCGGCCCGTCTCAGGCGTTGTTCCACCTCGGCCTCGGACTCCCGGCCACGGCTGATCAGCCGCAAGCGGAGAACATCCGGTTGGACGGTGATGAGCACCGGGAGGAGGTCCGGGTAGCGCCGGGTGGCTTCCGGGAGATAGGCTCGTGAGCCGTTTGCAACGACAGTGACCCCGGCCCTCATCCAGGTCTCGATCTCGATGCCGATGCCATAGCGGTAGCCGTGGCTGTACCAGTTCAGAGCGAATAAGCCCAGCCCAAGTCGTGCCTCAAATTCCTCCGGGCTGAGGTGGACGTGGTTTTCGCCTCCTGCCTCGGCCGGGCGGGTGATGTATCGATGGGCAAAGACCGCCTCGGTCGGAGGGCAAAGACGCCGTGCGTAGTCCATGACGCTGTCCTTGCCGCAGCCGGATGGTCCGATGACATAGATCAGGGTGCCTGTTCGCATGTGCCTCCCTGCAATGTGCCCCCCTGCAATGAGCCCATGGGTACGCGGTGGAAGAGGAGAAAGGGGGAATGCTCGTCCTGCTGCCGGAAAAGGCACAACTCGTCGATCACATGCTCGACCTTGCGTATGGGCTGGAAGTATTTGGTAAGCTGCCGGGCCAGGGTTTTTCTGGTGGCGTGGTTGCCGATGGAGCCTGTCAGGGTCATGTGGAAGGTATACTCTCCGAGAACGTACGGATATCCCCATTGCCTGAGGAGTCGTTCCTGGACTGGAGTGAGCCCTCTGACCCTGCGGCGTTCCATCTCCCGGAGGCTGGGTGGCTCACGCAGAGGGTGCAGGGCGCGCAGACAGGTCTCGGCAAGCCGGGAGACCTCGTCTTGCCTGGACGGCACAAGGGCCAAGAACGAACCCAGCGCCGTCACTGTGAGCGGACGTAGTTTCACGGGAGCCAGCTGTCTGGCCAGGATTCGCGTCTGTTCAAGCAAATCCTCCGGCGAGCACTCCTGACGCAGAGAAAAAGGTGGGACCAGCGTGGCGTGGAAGCCATAGCGTCGTGGACTCGTGGTCAGCCTGTCGAGCTGGTCCGCATTAAAGCCCGGTACAAGCGGCTGCTGCTGGAACGTGCCGGTCAAGGCGCATCTGCCAAGCCAGCTGCTGCCGAGTCGGTCCAACGGGGAGCCGTGACCGGGGGCGTAGTAAATCGCAAAGCGTTCGGGCATGGCATCACCTGACGTCGTTCTCGTAGGTATGCAAAAAATCCTCGATGCGCAGACAGCGGAAATCGTCGATGGCCGCGCCGATCCGTTCATGGGGCCAGTCCCACCAGGCCAGGCGGACAAGTCGGTCGCGTATGTCTTCGGGGAAGCGGTTCTTGATGGGCGTGGCTGGTACTCCGCCCACGATACAGTAGGCGTTGACATCCTTGGTGACCACGGCTCCGGCCGCGATCACAGCACCGTCCCCAACGCTGACCCCAGGCAGGATAATGGCTCCATGTCCTATCCACACATCGTTGCCGATGCGGCAGCGTTGTTTTCGTCGCCACTGGAAAACCCACTCGTCATCCGGGCCAAAGCCATACTTTTCGCTGCGGTAGGTGAAGTGATGCTGTGTGGCCCGCCACATGGGATGGTTGGTCGGTCCGATGCGGACCTGGGAAGCCACGGAGACGAACTTGCCTATGTCGGCATAGGCCACGTCGCACCCAGGACTCAGGTAGGAATAGTCCCCGAGTGTGCTCTCCAACAGAGCGCAGTTTTCCCACACCTCGACATAGGCCCCCAATTGGCAGTCAACAGCCGTGGCAGAGGGGTCGATTCGCGGCTCGGTTCCCAATGTGGCCCTCGTCGTCTGGTTCGTATTGTTCGGCATGGGTGAACATATACAAGTGAAACGAGACGTAAAAAACACGAAATGGCGTCAATTGCGTGTTGAGAGTGACGGTCGTGTGACAACATTATGAAATTACAGCCAAAGGCGCACAAGTTGAGACCTTGTCTAGTGGCTGTCTTCTCCTTTTCCCTTACCACTTGTCCGCATGGGGCATCGACTGCTGCGGAGTATTGCGGGCAGACGTTGCGACAAGGAGAAACAACACATGTATTCATCCGGACGGCTCGACCAGAATCTGCACCCAGTCGCTGGCGAAAAGGCATATGCCGAATTCGACAGGTACGCCTGCGCTGCTGACGTTCACGCTCTCAGTGATCAGTACAGGACGGGTTTTCGGCTGGTCGAGTTCCCGGGCCTCCTCGGTGGTCGGCATCCGGCTGATGATGCGGGTACGCTTGCGAACGTAGTCGCAGACGCCGAAGCGTTCCATGGCCTTGGAAACAGAGCCGCACTGACGGTAGATGTGAACCATGCCCGGGAAGAGCGCCCGGGGAAAATAGGAATGGGAGTAGCTGATTCGCCGACCGTCGGCCTCGCCCGCGTTGGTGATGCAGGTGACGATGTCTCCGGGGGAGAGAGCCAGGGCTTCGGCAATCCAGGCGTTTGCCTCGACCTCCACGGCCAGGAGCAACACGTTGCCGGGCTCCCGGTGCTGGCTGGAGAGATTTTCGCTGAAGCGGGTCCG
>JAHJKV010000014.1 GCA_018822065.1 Pseudomonadota bacterium | reverse complement strand
GGCCCTGAACAAGGTCCTCAAGGATATCATCATCAAGTCCCGAAATCTCCAGGGCCAGCGCGCCGAATATGTGCCCGGCTGGGACTGTCACGGTCTGCCCATCGAACACAAGGTCACCACTGACCTGAAGAAGAAGGGTAAGGTCGTGCCTCCGCTGGTACTTCGGAAAATCTGCCGCGAATACGCCGCAAAATGGCTCGATGTGCAGCGCAGCGAATTCAAACGCCTTGGAGTCATGGGTGTCTGGGACGAGCCGTACATGACCATGAATCCTCTCTACGAGGCGGCCACAGCCCGGGAACTGGGTAATTTCATGGCCAAAGGCTCTGTGGTGCGCGGCAAGAAACCCGTGCACTGGTGCTGCGACTGCAAGACCGCCCTGGCCGAGGCCGAGGTGGAATATTTCGACCACAGTTCCCCGTCCATCTACGTCCGCTTTCCCCTGACCGACGAGGGCGTCAGCCGCTTCGTGCAGGGCTCAAAGCCGGACAAAACCTTCATCGTCATCTGGACCACCACCCCCTGGACCCTTCCGGACAACATGGCCGTGGCTGTCCATCCGGACTTCGAATATGTCTTTGTCCGCGTGGACGGCGAAATCTACGTCCTGGCCGAAGGAATGCTGGAGGCATGCGCCGCGCTCTTCGGGTGGGAGAACTATGATATCGACACACGGGTCAAGGGAGCCGAGCTGGCCGGTCTGGTGGCCCGCCACCCCTTCTATGACCGCCCTTCCCCGGTCCTCACCGCCGATTACGTCACCCTGGAAGCTGGCACAGGCTGTGTGCACACCGCTCCCGGCCATGGTCGCGAAGACTACGACACAGGGATGCGTAACGGCCTGGATATCTATTCGCCTTTGAATGACGAAGGACAATTCTACAATGAAGTGGAGTTCTTTGCCGGGCTCTCCGTGTTCGAAGCCAACCCCGAAGTGATCCTGAAACTCAAGGAATTCGGCCATCTCCTGGCTTCCAAGAAGATCGAACACTCCTACCCCCATTGCTGGCGCTGCAAGGAGCCGGTGATCTTCCGGGCCACCACCCAATGGTTCATCTCCATGGAAGAAAACGACCTGCGCACCCGGGCCCTAACCGCCATCAAGGACCAAGTCTCCTGGATCCCGGCCTGGGGCAAGGACCGTATCCACAGCATGATCGAAAACCGCCCGGACTGGTGCATCTCGCGCCAGCGCAACTGGGGCGTGCCCATCCTCGCCCTGCTCTGCGAGGACTGCGACGAGTCCTGGTTCGGAACCGACTGGGTCATGTCCATCGTCGACAAATTCAAAAAGCACCCTACTGGCTGCGACTACTGGTACGAAGCGGAGATGAGCGAACTGGTCCCCGTCGGCCTTACCTGTCCCAAATGCGGCGGCACCCACTGGAAGCGTGAGACTGACATCCTGGATGTCTGGTTCGACTCTGGCACCTCCTTTGCCGCAGTGGTGGAACAGCGTCCCGAACTTTCCTTCCCTGCCGACCTCTATCTTGAGGGTTCGGACCAGCACCGGGGCTGGTTCCACAGCTCCCTGCTCGCCTCGGTCGGCACGCGCGGCACCCCGCCCTACAAAACCGTGCTCACCCATGGCTACGTGGTGGACGGCGAGGGCCGCAAGATGTCCAAGTCCATCGGCAACGTGCTCGCGCCCCAGGAGATCATCGACAAATATGGCGCAGAACTCCTGCGCCTGTGGGTCTCAGCCGTGAACTACCAGGAGGACATCCGCATCTCAGATGAGATCATGACCCGGCTGGTGGACGCCTATCGCCGCATCCGCAATACCTGCAAATTCCTGCTCTCCAATCTCTGGGACCTCACCCTGGACGACCTGCTCGCCCCGAATGCGCTCCTGGAGGTGGACCGCTTTGCCCTAGATCTGATCCACCGTCGCCATCTCGAAATCCAGGCAGCCTATGGCAGCTTCGAATTCCACAGGGTCTACCAGGCGCTCCAGGGAACCTGCGTCACCGAATTGTCCGCCTTCTTCCTGGACATCGCCAAAGACCGCCTCTACGTCGAGTCCGCCACCAGCCGTGAACGCCGCAGCGCCCAGACCGTGATCTTCCACGCCCTGAACATGCTCATGATCAACATGGCACCGGTGCTCTCCTTCACGGCAGACGAGGTGTTCAGCTACGTCCCCGATGCCCTCAAACCAGGCGTGGATACCGTCTTTGCCCTCCACCCGAACATCCCGGACCCAGGGCTGAGTTCCGAGGAACGTGGTCGCTGGGAACTGCTGCTCGACCTGCGCGGCGAAGTGACCAAGGCCATCGAGCCCAAGCGAAGGGACGGAGTCATCGGCAAACCCCTGGACGCCAAGATCACCATCCATGCCCCGGAAATGGTGCAGGAAGCACTCAAGGGCCTGGACCTGCGTGAATTCTTCATCGTGTCTCAGGCCTTGGTGGCCGATGCCTCCGACGCCCCGTCTGAGGCCTTCGTCTCCGAGGAAATCCAGAAGCTGGCCATTCTCGTGGAACGTGCCGAAGGAGCCAAATGCGAACGCTGCTGGCGCTACGACACCGAACTTGGCACCAACCCCGAGCACCCTAGCGCCTGTCCGCGCTGCACGGCCGTGCTCGCAGAGGGCTAGATGGCTCGCCGTTTTGTACACACCATCCTGTGGGCCCTGCTGATCCTTGTGCCCGATCTGATTACCAAACTCCTGGTCCAGTCCAACCTTGAGCTCTGGTCGGTCCACCCGATCATTCCCGGGTTCTTCAACCTGACCCATGTCCGAAACAAGGGCGCTGCCTTCGGCTTTCTCAACACCACCGGCATCGACTGGCAGGTACCCCTGTTCATCTGCATCAATGTCCTGGCCATCGGATTCATCCTCTACCTGCTCAAGAGCAGCGAGCGGGCCACTCTCTACCTCAAATGCGGCCTGGGACTAATTCTGGGCGGGGCCGTGGGCAACCTTATCGATCGGGTCTGGTTGGGATTTGTCGTGGACTTCCTGGATTTCCACCTGGCAGGCTACCACTGGCCTTCCTTCAATGTGGCGGACATCGGCATCAGCGTTGGCGCATTCCTGGTGATCCTGGCCTATTACCTTGAAGACCGAGAAAATGCATCCGATACTGCTTGATTTTGGACCCTTTCAGCTGCATACCTATGGCCTTTTCATGGCCCTCGGGTTTCTTATGGCTATGGGATGGTCCATCCTGGAAACCAAGCGCGCAGGCCTGCCCCACGAATTGGTCCCGGACCTGACCATATCCATCATCCTTGGAGCCGTGGTGGGCGGACGGCTGCTCTTCGTGTTGCTCAAACTCCCCTATTTCCTGGACCATCCCCTGGAAATATTCATGTTCTGGAAGGGAGGCCTGGTCTTTTCAGGAGGATTGGCCGTCGGCTTGCTGGTCGGCCTGTGGGAAGGCCGCCGCCGCAAGCAACCCTTCCTCAAATGGCTCGACTGCGTGGTGCCGGGCATCGCCCTGGGACAGGCCGTGGGCCGCATCGGCTGCCTGACCGCGGGCTGCTGCTACGGCAGCGAGACCACGGTCCCCTGGGCCGTGACCTTCACCGATCCCCTCTGCCTGGCTCCCGCCGCCGTGGCCCTGCACCCGACCCAGATCTACCACGCCCTGTCCGGGTTCACTGTCTTCGCCATCCTCGTGTCCCTGCGCGACCGGTTCAAAGGCCCGGGCCAGCGAACAGGCCTCTACCTGATCCTCTTTGCCCTGTTTCGGATCATCATCGAATTCTACCGGGCTGATTTCCGGGGCACCCTTGGCCCCTTCAGCGTCACCCACGCCACCACCGCCATCCTCGGATGCATCGGCCTGTGGCTCTTCCTGCGACCCCAACAACGGAGCACCTGATGGGAACACTGACCCCCACCCTCTGGGCCGTGATCATCGGCGTCGGCGTCATCTACATCGCCACTACCCTTGCCTGTATCCTGAACATCTTCAAACGGTTCACCAACGATATGGATCGAATGATCTGGACCCAGGTGTCCATCATTCCCTTTTTTGGAGCATTGGCGTATCTTCTCTTCGGACGCAAACAGGGAATAAGGAAGGAATGACCATGTATTTCAAACATTTCGTCGTGGCTGTGGCCCTGATCGCCGCTTTTATGCTGACCGGCTGCGCCGCCAAAAGCGACGTGGAAGCCTTGCAGCAGCAAGCCAAGCATGATCGGCAAGAACAGCGGGAGCTTTACGCAGCGCTGGAAGCGGAGCTTTCCAACAAGATTGAGACTACCAGCACCCCGGTCCAGGCTCGTCAGGCCGACATCTGGGCCGAAATGAACACCATGAAACAGGATCTGGCCGCCATTTCCGGACGCATGGACGACATCGACCTGAAACTCTCCGAATTGACCGGCGGAGACGGCTCCACCTACAGCCTGCCCGTGGTGGCCAATGAAGTGGAAGCGATCAAGTTTGCCCTGGAACACCAATTGGCCGTGGACATGGACGAGGTACTAAAACTGGTTGCCGCCTCCAAACCGGCTCCCCAGGGCTTGACCCCCGAAGCCGAGAAAGCCGAGAATTCGGCCATCCTGCTGACCCAGAAAGTGGAAAACGCTGACGGCACCATCGAGACCGTCACTGTCCCGGCAAACACCGAAGAGAGCCAGGCCGTCGCAGAGCCCGGCACCCCGGCACAGGAAACAGCCACCAAGACGGCCAAAACAGCTGCCGCCGACCCGGCCCAACTCCTCTACGACAAAGCCTATCAAGAATTTGGAGCCCGCCAGTATGACAAGGCCCGTTCCCTGTGGGCGGAATTCACCACCACCTTCACCAACCATAATCTGGTGCCCAACGCCATCTTCTGGCAGGGGGAATGCTGGTATCAGTTACAGGACTATCAACGCGCCATCCTGGCTTACCAGGACGTCATCAAGAAGTTCCCAAAATCAACCAAATACAAATATGCACTACTCAAGCAAGGCATCTCCTTCTATCGACTGAACAAAGCCGAACTTGGAAAGCTGGTCCTCGGAGACCTGGTGAGCAAATACCCGGATTCCACCGAGGCGGCCAGGGCCAAACAGTTCCTGAAGGACAACTAGGCCGCTCGGCCGGAGAGATATGATGAGCGAAGTGATCAAGGGATTTCGGAAGATTGTCTACCTGACCTTTCCGCCCACTGTGTCCGGTCGGCCTGTGGTCTGCAACTTGGCCAAGCTCTTCGATTTGAGCTTTAATATCCTCAAGGCGGATATCAGCCCACGACAGCATGGTGCCATGACCCTGGAGATCAGCGGCATGGAAGACCAGTTTGAACTGGGGGTAAACTACCTCAAAGAGGCCGGTGTGCGCATCACACCGGTCGCTCAGAAGATATTCCGAGCCGAGGATGACTGCATACACTGCGGCGCCTGCACCGCCCTCTGTCCCACCGAGGCCTTGAGACTGAACTTGGCCTCCCGGCAGGTGGAGTTCGAGGTGGAAAAGTGCTCGGCCTGCGGTCTGTGTACCAGGATCTGCCCGGTCAAGGCCATGACCGTTGACCTGGACGAAAACGGCATGGCATAATATCGTGGAGGGGGATATGAGTGAGCGCAGAAAGTACGCCAGGGTGCCAACTCGGCTGACAGGGTATGCACGGATTACCTCTACCCTCGAAACCGAGCCACGGTTCTCGGTGGCGAACATCAACAGTTCTCCCACGGCTTCCTTGGAAAGCTCCAAACTTCCCTCGGCGGTGATCAGTTTTCTCACAAACCTGGATCAGAAAATTGACCAGCTCCTCGCCCATCAATCCCTCAACCGCATCGAAAAAAATTACCCCATAAAACTCGATGTGCTGGAAGTTTCCGGCTCCGGGCTGCGCTTTGCACCATGCGAGAGCGCTCCTGTGGGAACCCTTCTCGAGGTCGTGCTCCTGCTCAGCCATGCTCCTATGCGCCTGGCCGCTGGCAAAGGAGTTGTCCAGGCCGGTGAGCCTGGGGAAAACAGCTTCCGTTTCGAGTTTTCCCGCATACGAAACG
>JAHJKV010000137.1 GCA_018822065.1 Pseudomonadota bacterium | reverse complement strand
TTGTCGAAGGCCAGGGCATAGAGAAAGGGCTTGAGCGTTGAACCTGGGGATCGCGGTGCCAGGGCGTTGTTGACCTGGCCCTGGCTGGCGTTGTCGAAAAAGTCTGCTGATCCGACCAGGGCGAGAATTTCTCTGGTCTGCCTGTCCATGACCACGGCGGCGGCGTTGGTGATGCCCTCGGGCCGAATGCGCCGCACATGGCGGGAGACGAGCCGTTCCAGGGTATGCTGGCTGGTGAGGTCCAGGGTGGTAGTCAGGGTGGGTTGCATCCCCAAACGGTTTTTGGCCAGCAGGGTGAAATGCGGAGCCTGCATTGGAGAGGCGCGCCGCTGGGCGACCATGGGCTGGCCCATGGCCCGTTGGGCCAGATCGGGGTCGAGCACCCCTCGCTCCCAGAGCAGCAGCAGTACCCGGTTTCGGACCGTCATGGCCGCCCCGGGGTTTCTGGCCGGATCATATTCGTTGGGAGAGCGGGGCAGTACAGCCAGCAGGGCACATTCGCCAAGGGAGAGACGATCCGGCGGTTTGTTGAAATAGAGCAGCGAGGCTGCGTCTACACCCATGATGTTGCCGCCAAAGGGCGCGGTGTTCAGGTAGATTTCAAGAAGTTCGGTCTTGGAATACATGGCGCTCAGTTGCAGGGCGCGGAAGGCCTCCATCAGCTTGGCCCCCAGGGTGCGCGACTTCGGGTCGATCATCCGGGCGATCTGCATGGGGATGGTGGAGGCGCCGGAGACGATCCTACCAGCTGCAAGATTGGTCCAGGTGGCCCGGATGATGGCCAGGGGATTCACGCCGGGATGAAAATAAAACCAGCGGTCTTCGGATTCCAGGAGCGCGGTGATCAGTTCCGGCGAGACCTCGTCGAGGGTCACCGGGAACCGCCACATTTCGTCTTCGGCCAGGAACCGACGAAGTTCCACGCCATTGCGGTCAAGCACCCGCGTTGCGCTTGGGGGCTTTAGCCTTTCCACAGGAAAGGGGAACAGGACGCAGAGCAGCCCGAAGGCAAGCAGGACGACTGTGAGCACGCCCAGCCCGAAAAGCCCAATCCGCACTGGCCGCGAAAGCGGTTTCATCCCGGCTTATTCCTTTGTGGTCACGTCCATCCGGCCTGCTTTGCCCACGCCCAGGATGGAGGGGTCGTACATGGCCTCGGCTTGTACTGGCGGCAGGGCGTAGTTGCCGGGGGTCACAGCCCGGAGTTGCGTGTAGCCCGCATGCCATCCCAACTCATTCAGATCGGTGAAGAAGAGGATTCGATCATCCCGGAGATCCTGATGTCCCAGGATGGGCCGCTCGTCCTCGGGTGCGAAGGCCGTGACCTCCGTGGTTTCGAGTCGTGGGTTTTCCACCTCCAGTCCGGCGGGCAGCAGGCATTGGACCACTACGTTTTCCACGTTGCCGTCCGTTGCTTTGAGTTCTGTCTTCATCAGGACCAACTCGCCCTGAGCCAGGTGGGTGATATCCAGGTTCCCGCCGTTGCGATTAAGGAAACTGCGTCTGATTTCAAGGCCCTGGCTGATAGGCTTGGCCGCGTCTGCGGCGGGCACGCCCCGGGTGGACACTGACCAGTAGACCGTGCCTGCGTGGGAAGCCAAGCGTACGCTGACCGGTGCTCCAGAGGCTATCTTGTCCTGGGTGAAGACCATGGCGTCCGTGAAGGGATATTCCATGTCGCCGACCACCAGGGTGCCGCTGATGGGGCCTGTGTCGGCCTGTTGCAGCACCTTGCCCAGGGCAGCGAAGGCCAGGGCGTTTTCCTGGGTGGTGCCCCAGGCATCGGTGCTCATCAACTGCGAGACCTGCGCGGCCAGTTTGGGGATGAGGATATCCTCGGGGTTGACGTCCATGAGAGCGAGCAGCATGAGCGAGGAGTCACGCAGCTCCGACCCCATTCGTCCGCCTGTGTCTCGGCCTGTCTTGATCTCGGGCAGGTTCTTTAAGAGAACGTTGAAGGACTCTGCATCGCCTGCCAGGGAATAGGCACAGGCCAGGAGCGTTCGCGCCAGGGGAGTGAGGGAGGTGAGGCGCTTGTCCCGTAGTTCGTCCATGGAACCGCGGTCGGCCATGCCTGCCTTGGCAAGATTGAAGAGCGCATAGGCGCAGGCGTTCATGTCCTTTCGTTGGGAGGCGAGGATCGCCATGTAGTTTTGGGCAGGCTCCTGCATGCCAGGGGCGTTGAATCCGGCTTGACCCGCTTCCAGCAGGAAATGGGTCACATAGGCGCTGACCCAGGGGTCTGGTGTTTCCTCACCCGGCCAGAAGGCGAACCCACCGTCGTCGGTCTGCATGGACCGCAGGCGCATGATGGCGGACTGGACCATGAAGGCCGGTCCCTGTTTGTCGATCAGCTTTGGGGCCAGGGTTCGGGCCAGGTCGTCGAAGCGGATCAGCGGGAAGGCCTTGGAGGTGGTCTGCTCGGCACAGCCATGGGGATAGCCCAGCAGATGTTCGAGCTTGCCGCTGAAGCGGACCAGGGGCAGTCGGCCCAGGGTCACCGTGCGCAGGATGGTGTCGGGCTCAAAGTCCTCGGCGGCTGCGGCCATCTGGCTCTCCTCTCCGGACAGGCCGCCCAGGGCGAGGACCCGACGGAAGGGCAGGGCCGGTCGGACCGGAAGTTCGGTGACCACGCGCCGGGACTCGGCACCGCTGGTGGCCGTGACCGTGATCGTAGCTGCACCGCCCAGGCCTACTTTGGCGGTCAGGGGCAGGAGGATGGTTTCCTCGCCGCCGTCGGCGAGCTGCACGGTCACGGGTTTCGCCGTGCTCTCCACTGCCCCTGAGGTATGCAGGGTGACCGTGACCGGAGCCTCGCGCCCCATGTCGTTTCGCAGGGTGATCGGCATCTCGATGGAGTCGCCGGTGGCCAGGAATCGGGGCAGGGTCGGGGTCACGGCCAGGGGGGAGCGGACACGGGTCATGGTCCGGGCCGTGCCGAACCGTTTTCCGTCCTGGCCGACAGCTACCACGCGCAGGGCTCCCTGGAAGTCAGGCAACCGCATGCGGTAGCGCACCTTGCCGTCCGCTCCGGCAGTGAGGGGACCGGACCAGAAGGAGACCGGAATGATCCGGCGTATGCCTTCGGTGCGCATGAACTGGCTCTCGGCCAGCAAGGCCGCGCCGCCGCCAGCCGTGGCCTTGCCCATGATCCGGGCTAGGTCGGGGTAGAGCATGGCAAAGGTGTCGTAGCTCTCCACTCCGAGGGCGCGTCGGGCGTAGAAGAAGTCAAAGGGAGTCGGGTCGTCACTGCCGGAGAGCTGCATGATCCCCTCGTCCACGGCAGCCACGGTGACCACGGCACCGGGTTCGGCATCAACGACCACGGTCAGTTCGGACTCGGGACGGATTTCGTCGGGACCGGAGAGGGTCATGGGCATCTTGTTGGAGAGGTTGTCCACCAGCAGGGGCAAGGCACCGAAGGCCCGACCTACGGAACCTTCAGACACGTCCGAGGCCTTGCGCACGAGCAGGGCCGTGACATGCACGTTGGGGGCGTAGGAGGCCTTGACCGGGAAGCTGACCTCGCCGGTGTTGCCGTCCAGGGTGATGACCCTGGTGTCGAGGACCTTGTCGCTTTCCACGGCCACGAGCAGGCGACCGGCAAAGGGGGCGCGTACCTGGATGGTGACGGTTTCGCCGGGGCGGTATTGCTCCCTGTCCGTGACCAGTTCGATCCGGGCCGGGTTCTCCAAGGCCCAGGGGGAATAGCCCCAGCCGCCGCAATAGAAGGACGCCCGGGCCGAGGCTCCCGATTCTGGCGAGACCACTTCCACGCGGTAGCTGCCGTAGCCCGGCGGGGTGAACTGCACGTTTCCCTTGCCCGTGGCGGCGGGGATGTTGGTCGCGGTGAGCAGTTGCGGGTCGTTGACGGATTCGTAGCGGTAGCCGCCGGAGGGGGACTTGCGAACTACGGTGCGCCAGCGGTCCTGGTAGAGCCGGGCCTGCAATTTGCCGTGGGCGCAGGGAATGCCTTTCGGGTCGGTGGTCACGAAATCAAAGTTGATGGGCTTGTTGTATTCGTATCCGTTCTTGTCGAGTTTTTTGAGACCAACGTAATAAGAATAGGGGTGGACGATCACGCTTTTGCGGGCTGTGACCCCGCGTCCGCCACTCTCGCTGACCCGGCCATACACGGTCGCTTCCAGGGCAGCGGGGGGCGTGAGGCCGCCGGGCAGGGTCAGGGAGAAGACGGTGTGTCCATTCGTGTCCAGGGTGGCGTCCTGGCTGAAGAATTCCTGGGGCTCAAAAAGCATGTCCGGGTTGCCGAAGGCGTAGTCCTCAAACCCCTTGGCCACAAAGGGAGTCTGGCGCAGGACTGCGTGTGCCGTCACAGGCAGTTCGGCTGCGGGCGGGCCAAAGAGGTAGTTGCTCTGGACGTTCACCTCGTAGGTCTGTCCCAGGGCAACGCTATCGGAATCGGTCGTCAGTTCCACCTTGATGCGGTCTGGCACAAATTCCTCGACCTTGAAATCCATGGTGCCGATGGCCGAGTCTCCGGCCAGGAGTTCCAGGGTATGCCCGCCGGTCAGAGTATAGTCGGGAATGGGCAATTCGATCGCGGCGGTCCCCTGGCTGGAGGTATCGAGACGGAGCCTGCGTATCTCCCGGCCTTTCGGGTCGCGCTGGATGAGGATCAGCGGCATCTGCTCAGGGGCTGAGAGGTCCCCCTTGCGGACAATCGCCATGCCCTTGAAGGTTTCGCCGGGTCGGTAGAGGTCGCGTTCCCCATAGAGGAATGCCTTCAGCCCCGAGGGAGAGGCGGTGGCCCCGGTGACATCCAGACCGGTGGTGTCCACACCAAAGCGGTCGGGCAGCAGGAAGGTGAAGTCGTTGCTGGCACCCTCGGCCAGGATCATGAAGACCGTTCCCTTGGCCGTTTCGGACGGAATGTTCAGGGTTGCCGTCCCAGTCTGTGAGGTGGTGGCCCGGGCAAGCTGCTGGTTCTTGTCGCTGACCAGGGTCAGCCGGATGCTGGGGAGGGGTTGCAGGGTGGTGTTGGAAACGGCCCAGACCAGGAAGGAGTTTTCGTCCCGTTTGGCCACCAGACCGATGTCCGTGAGGATCAGCCAGCGGTTCGTGCCGTAGCCGTCGCCCATGGAGAGGTTGACCTTGTAGAGTCCGCGGTCAGTGGTGTCGAAGGTGTTTGCAAGGGAGACGGGCAGGCGCACAGTCTGGTTCAATTCGCCCTCGGTGGAGAGCGTGTCCTCGAACAGTGTCCCACCCAGGGAGTTCGACACTCCGGAATACCCCCAGGAGTTCTCGAAGATATCCCAGCCGTATTCGCTGAGCATGGTGAAGAGGTTGTTGGGAAAGACGCGGTCCACCTGGAGATTTACCTGCGGGGTGTTCACGGCCTCGATGACTAGGCCGGAGGAGGCATTACTGGGCAGGAACATGCCCGTGCCCACGAAATCTGCTGCGGGGTCCGCGTCGGGGATGC
>JAHJKV010000136.1 GCA_018822065.1 Pseudomonadota bacterium | reverse complement strand
GAGGCCGACCGCATGCTGGACATGGGCTTCATGCCCGACATCAAGCGCATCCTGGCGCGGCTGCCCAAGGAGCGTCAGAACCTGCTCTTTTCGGCCACCATGCCTGCTGATATCCGCGTCTTGAGCAACCAGATCCTGCGCAACCCGGCTGTGGTCCAGGTGGACCGCGACGCGCCCTGCGAGTCCGTGAGCCATGCGCTTTATCCAGTGGCCCAGCACCTCAAGGGCAAGCTTCTGGATTCCCTGCTGGAGAATATCGACTACAATAGCGTGCTCATCTTTACTCGGACCAAGCACAAGGCCCGCAGCCTGGGCCAGCAGCTGGAACGAAAGGGGCATCAGGCCACCTTCCTGCAGGGCAATCTCTCGCAGAGCCGTCGTCAGAAGGCCCTGGACGGATTTCGCTGTGGCGATTTCAAGATCATGGTGGCCACGGACATCGCTGCCCGCGGCATCGACTGTTCCTCTATTACCCATGTGATCAATTTCGACATGCCGGACACTGCCGAGACCTACACCCACCGCATCGGTCGGACGGGTCGGGCCGGACGAACCGGCAAGGCTTTTTCCCTGACCACGCCCGACGACAACCTGATGGTGCGTGACATTGAACGCGTCCTGGGAACCCAGATCAAGCGGGTGACTGTGGACAACTTCGACTATAGTGCGTCCCGTCCTGCCCAGACCGAGGATGATCGCAGAAACGAGCGCGGCCATTCCGGCAGACCCGGCGGCAGAGGCGGCAATGGCCGCGGCCAGGGTCGCGGCAATTCTTCCGGTGGCTCCGCCCGCAATGCGGGAGGCAAGTCCGGCAATTCCAACCGCAATTCGCGGGGCAGATCGGCCCGCTAGCCGAAGTACCCAGAAATTCACTCGGCCCCGGCGACCAGACAGGTCGGCGGGGCCTTTCTTTGTGTTGACATATCGCGAATTGTCGATATGTTTTCCTCATGCACCTGCTCGACATCTTTAAGGCCCTGGGAAACGAGAAGCGATTGATGATCCTGCAGTGGTTGCGGGAGCCTGAAAAACATTTTCCCCCGCACCGGGAGGTGGAGGGGTTCGGACAGGGCGTCTGTGTCGGGTTTATTCAGGAAAAGTCTGGGTTGTCCCAGGCGGCCACCTCCCAGTATCTCTCGCTGCTGCAACGGGCCGGGCTGGTCATCGCCACCCGGATTGGGAAATGGACCTATTACCGGCGCGACGAAGACGCCATCCGAAAGCTGGCCGAAGAAATCGGCACCTGTTTGTAATCCATAGCAACCATCCGTTGAGAAAGATCATGACTGTTACGCCCGATGCCATCCGCGCGGCCTGGACGCGCATTCGTCCCCATATTCGCCACACCCCGCTGGAGCCTTCCCTGTGGCTCAGTCGTCACACCGGGGCCGAGGTCCTTCTCAAGCTGGAAACCCAGCAGGTGACCGGCAGTTTCAAGCCCCGGGGCGGCTTCAACGTGCTGCTGACCCTGACCGGGGCGCAGAAGAAGCGGGGTATTGTGGCCCCCACGGCTGGCAACCATGGGATATCCCTTGCCTATGCCGCCGGACAGGTCGGCATCCCGGTGCGCATCTATCTGCCTCAGAATACGGACCCGGCCAAGATCGAGCGGCTGGAGGCCTATGGGGCGCAGGTGGAGCAGCGAGAGGATTTCAAGGCAGCCCACCGGGCAGCGCTCCGTGCCAGCGACGAATTGGGCATGACCTTTGTTTCGGCATACAACCACCCGGCCATGATCGCCGGGGGAGGCACCGTGGCTCTGGAAATCCTCAAGGATTGTCCAGAGGTGGACACGGTGGTCGTGGGCATGGGCGGCGGCGGTTTGGCAGCGGGCCTGGGGATTCTGCTCAAATCGTCGAACCCGAGTATTCAGATATGGGGTGTGCAGATGGCCAATAGTCCCACATTCGGTCATTGGCTGGCCGCAGGCAAGCCTGTGCCCGTGACGCTCCAGCCGTCCATGGCAGCTGGACTGAGCGGGTATGTCGAGGAGGACACCCTCACCTTTCCCCTGCTTCAGGCGCACCTGGACCGGGTGGTGACCATCAGCGAGGAGGAATTGGCCGCGTCCATGGCTTGGCTGCTGGACCGGGAGCAGCAACTCACGGAGCCATCAGGTGCCGCAGCTGCAGCCGCGCTCCTGCAACTTGGGCCTGAGTGCCGGGGCCGGACCATCGCCGCCTTGCTCACGGGTCGGAACATCGGCCTGGACTCGCTGCTGTCACTGGTCGGGAAGTGAACGAAATAGAGGTGGTTGAGCGATTAGAATGAAACAGCCCCGGAAATCCGGGGCTGTCTTTTTTTCAGAGCTGGACAGCTAATTTGTACGTGTCCGATGAATGGCGAAACCGGCAAAGGACTGGTCCACGGGCATCACTTCCAGGTTGTTGATGTTGATATGGGCGGGCAGGGTGGTGGTCCAGTAGATGATGTCCGCGATGTCGTCGGCCACGAGGGGCTCGGTGCCTTCATAGACGCTTGCGGCCTTGTCCTTGTCTCCGTGGAAACGGATGATGGAGAATT
>JAHJKV010000135.1 GCA_018822065.1 Pseudomonadota bacterium | reverse complement strand
GTCTTGCCAACACCGGCGCCGCCGAACAGGCCCATCTTTCCGCCTTTGGGGAAGGGGATGAGCAGGTCAACGACCTTGATGCCGGTTTCGAGCAGTTCCACCTTAGTGGAGAGGTCGACGAAATCCGGAGCCGGACGGTGGATGGACATGAACTTCGTGGAGTCGATGGGACCCAGTTCGTCCACAGGGAGGCCGACCACGTTCATGATGCGGCCCAGGGAGCCTGCACCAACGGGAATGGTGATGGCAGCGCCAGTGGCTTCAGCAGCCATGCCGCGAACCAGACCTTCGGTGGCGTCCATGGCGATGGTACGGACGATGTTGTCACCCAGGTGCTGCGCAACTTCGCAGACCAGGATCGGAGCGTCCGAGTTATTCGGGTTATTGATGTTGATCGAGGTCAGAATGTTGGGCAGGTTGCCCTCATCAAACTCGACGTCGACGACCGCGCCGATAACCTGCACGATTTTACCTATGTTACTCATATCGATTTCCCCTTAAACTTATCCTTTCAGCGCCTCGGCGCCGCCGACAATGTCCATAAGATCAGCCGTAATAGACGCCTGCCTGGTCTTGTTATAGAGCAGGGTCAGCGCATCGGTCATCTCATCACAGGCCTTGGTCGCGTTGTCCATAGCAGCCATTCGGGCCGCATGCTCGGAGCACGAAGTGTCGAGCAGGGCGCGATAGACCTGGACATTGATGAACCTGGGCAGCAACTCCGCGAGCAGTCCCTCGACAGAAGGTTCGTAGACGTATTCGGCCGAACCGGATCCGCCTTCTTCTTCCGAAGTGGAGGTCATGGGCAGAAGCTGCTGCGTCATCGGCGGCTGCTTTGCCATGGACTGAAACTCGCCGTAGACCACGATCACTTCGTCCAGCGCGCTGGTCAGGTAGCCATTGATAACATCGGAGCCGATGGAACTGGCCAGCGTGAAGTCGAAGCCGCTCATGGCGTCCGCCTCAGCCCGAACAACTTCATGTTCGGTCTTCCGGAAGTAGTCACGGCTCTTTTTGCCTATGCAGTACATCTTGACGGTTTTGCCTTCCGCAACCTTCGAGTTGGCCAGTTTGTTGGCCATGCTGAGAATGTTGGCATTGAAAGCACCGCACAGCCCGCGGTCGGAGGTGACCACGACGATACCCGTCGATTTGGTCTCCTCTCGAACCTCGAGCAGCGGATGCACCGACTCATCCGCACCGGCTGCCAAGTCGCCAAGCATCTCATAGAACTTGTCCGCGTAGGGACGGAAGCGCTCGATGCGCTCCTGGGCGTTCCTGAGTTTCGCCGAGGCCACCATATTCATGGCCTTGGTGATCTGCTTGGTTTTCTTGACGCCGACGATCTGGTTTTTAACGTCATTTAATGATGCCATTAAGTACCTCGCCGGTTAGGCGCTGAAGCCTTTCTTGAACTCATTGATAGCGTCAGTGAGCTTGGTTTCAATGTCGGCGTCCAGGGCCTGTTTCTCAACAATGGCGCCAAGGACATCGGCCTTGGAGTTGCGCATGAACTCAAGGAACTCACCCTCGAACTTCACGACCGCTTCAACGGCGATGTCATCAAGCAGACCGCGACCGGCTGCGAAGATGATGGACACCTGCTCCTCGACGGGCAGAGGCGCGTACTGGCCCTGCTTGAGCACCTCGACCATGCGGGCGCCGCGAGCGAGCTTCTGCTGGGTGGCCTTGTCCAGGTCGGAACCGAACTGCGCAAAGGCAGCCAACTCGCGATACTGGGCCAGGTCCAGACGCAGGGTACCGGCAACCTGCTTCATGGCCTTGATCTGGGCGGCACCACCGACTCGGGAGACGGAGAGGCCGACGTTGATCGCTGGGCGGATACCGGCGTTAAACAGGTTAGGCTCCAGGTAGATCTGACCGTCGGTGATCGAGATAACGTTGGTCGGGATGTACGCGGAGACGTCACCGGCCTGGGTTTCGATGACCGGCAGAGCGGTCATCGATCCGGCGCCCAAGGAGTCGTTGACCTTGGCGGCGCGCTCAAGCAGGCGGGAGTGGAGGTAGAAAACGTCGCCGGGGAATGCTTCACGTCCCGGGGGGCGACGAAGCAGGAGCGACATCTGACGGTAGGCAGTGGCCTGCTTGGACAAGTCATCATAGATGATCAGGGCATGCTTGCCGTTGTCACGGTAGAATTCCGCCATGGTGGCACCGGTATACGCGGCAATGAACTGCAGCGGCGCGGGCTCGGAAGCGGTGGCGGAGATGATGGTGGTGTAGTCCATGGCGCCAGCTTCGCGAAGTTTGTCGGCAACCAGGGCGACGGAAGCTTTCTTCTGGCCGATGGCTACGTAGAAGCAATGGATGTCGGTGTTTTTCTGGGCGATGATGGCGTCGATGCCAACCGCAGTCTTGCCGACCTGGCGGTCACCAATGATCAGCTCGCGCTGTCCACGGCCAACCGGAACCATCGCGTCAACGGCCTTGAGACCGGTGTAGCAGGGCTGGTGAACGGACTTACGGGCGATGATGCCGGGAGCCTTGAGCTCCACAGGACGCATGTCGCTGGTGTCGATGGGGCCGAGTCCGTCAATGGGCTGGCCAAGGGGGTTCACAACGCGGCCCATGACGGTGTCGCCAACGGGCACGGAGAAGATCTGGCCGGTACGCTTGACCGTGTCGCCTTCCTTGATGCCGGTGTATTCGCCCAACAGGGCGACACCGACGTTGTCCTCTTCCAGGTTCAGAACCATGCCCATAACGCCGCCGGGGAACTCGAGGAGTTCCATGGCCATGGCGTTTTCGACACCGTGAACGCGGGCGATACCGTCACCAACGTACAGGACGGTTCCGGTTTCGCTCATCTCGACCCGCGACTCATAATTCTGAATCTGATTCTCGATGATTTTGCTGATTTCTGCTGCTTTGATCGTCATGGCCCTACTCACCTCGTTTGATCTGTTCCTTCAAAATATGAAGCTGAGCGCGCAGGCTGGCGTCCAGCACCTTGTCACCTACCTTGAGAACAACGCCACCGAGGATGTCAGCATCCACGACGAAGTCCAGGGCCAGGGTCTTGCCGGCTTTTTTGGCCAACGCGTCCTTAATCTGGCTCTGGCGCGCCTCGGGCAATGCAATTGCAGTCACCAGCGAACCGGCAACCACGCCCTGCGCGTCTTCAAGCATCTTCTTATAGACTTCTGCGATGTCCGGAAGCACAGGGAGCCTGTCCTTATCGGCGAGCAATTCGCAGAAGTTTTTCACCATCGGCTGTACCGACAGTTTTCCCAAAAGATCACCAAGCACGGCTTTCTTCTCGGTAGCGTCGAAGGTCGGATTCTTGAAGAACCCGAGCGCTTCCGGCGCTATCGCGAGAACGTCTGCCAGCCCGGCGAGATCTTTGCCGTACGCATCAAGGTCGCCGTCGCCACCCTTACGGGCGACCGCGAACAGCGCCTTGGCGTATCTGCGTGCGACTACGTTCTCGGTCAATTGAGCACCACCTTGGTTAAGTATTCATCCACGAGCTTGTCGTGGTCCTTTTCCGTGAGCTTTTCCTGGACGATCTTGGTGGCGGCTTCCACCACCAACTCGGCCATCTCGGCGCGAATACCGTCCAGAGCGGCCTTGGCCTCGTTC
Source organism: Pseudomonadota bacterium (assembly GCA_018822065.1). Classification (GTDB taxonomy): domain Bacteria; phylum Desulfobacterota; class Desulfovibrionia; order Desulfovibrionales; family Desulfovibrionaceae; genus JAHJKV01. The sequence continues at coordinate 2,247 of JAHJKV010000135.1, read as the reverse complement.
GCAGCAGTACGAGTGGCCTGTTCTTTCAGGGCCGCAGCGTCTTTCTCGCCCTTCTCGATGATGGCGGCCTTCAGGGCTTCGCCCTGCGCCTTCGCTTCATCAAGAATGGACTTCTTTTCCTGCTCGAGATTGGCAATGCCCTGCTCAACGTTTTTCAGTTTCTCTTCGGCTCCGGCCTGGCGCGCAGCGAGATCATCAAGCTCATCGGAGATCTGCGTTTTGCGATCTGCGAAGAATGCCATGATTTTCTTGCCAGCGGCCCACCAGATGATGCCGATGAAGAGAGCGAAGTTGATCACGCGGAGAATGAAGTTTCCCCACGGGACACCATGCTGTTCGCCACCTTCTCCACCACTCGCCATAGCAACGGCCGCAAAGGCCAGTACGCCGAGGGCGGTGAGTGCCAGAAGCGTGAATTTCCGTTTCAAAGCAAACCCCTCCTTATATTACTGGGCCAGGACCTTGTCCGCGGCCTTAACGGCAAAAGTGGAAACATCCTTTTTCAGGGCATCAAGCGCACTGTTGACATCAGCATCCAAAACAGTGCGGGCCTCTTTCAGGGTCTGGGAAGCCTCGGCTCCAGCGGCGGCCATCAGCTCATGCTCCTTGGTCGATCCCTGGTCCTTGTACTCGGCACGAATGACGTTGCCCGCTTTGCGAGTTTCCGCCAAGACTGCCTCGTAGTCCTTGATCTTGGCCTCTGCTTCCGCAGAGAACTTTTCGATCTTGCCAGACTGCTCAGCCATCAACTCCTTCCGTTTCTGGATGACGCCGCGAATGGGCTTGATCAGCAGCACGTTCAGCATGATCCAGGTGACGATGAAGAGGACGAACTGATAAGCAATTGATTGATCCGGTATAACCATACGCTTTCCCCTGGGAATGAGGTTGTGAATTTTGGGTCAAAGTGTTTGGGCTTTATCCCACTTTGCAAGACCTGTCAAAGGCTTTTTCCCTGGAAGAAGCACTCAACTTCCCGGGAAACCTTTGTTATTCCAGGCTTGTGCCTTTTATAACAAGTCGGAATCTCTTTCGCTGGAAGCCAGCTCCGGCACCTCCAAAGTGCCCATGGTCAGCCTGCCTTCCAGCACGGCTCCCTCGTCGACCACCAGCACGGGGGTGCGGATATTGCCACGCATCGCTGCCGTCTTGTTCAGAATGACCTTGCCTGCGCTTTCCACTTCGCCGGTGAGCCTGCCAGAAAGCACCAGTTTTCCGACCTTGATGGACCCCTCGACCACGGCGTCATGACCGATGACCAGGGTGCCCTCGCTCTCCACCTCGCCGGTGAAATTGCCGTCAATGCGCACGGAACCTTGAAAATGCAGGCGCCCGTTATAGTTGGTCCCTGCTCCGAGAAACGCATTAATTTCGTCTTTCGCCATTGCGCCTACTCCTTATAATGAGGGCCAGGCCGTGGCCTAGCCCTTCTTGAACAGAAAACGTCGCATGGAAACATTCAACAAGAGTCCGATAAGGCAGAAGTTCACCAGGGTGGCTGAACCCCCGTAACTGATGAACGGAAGCGGAATGCCTACCACTGGCATAAGCCCGAGGACCATACCCATATTTATGAGGATTTGCCAGAAGAAATAGAAGAACACCCCAGTTGCCAGATAGCTGCCGAAGAGGTCTTTGGCGTCGCGGGCAACACCCGCTATAATATAGAGAAAAATGCTGAACAATGAAAGGATCGTGAGCGCTCCCACGAATCCCCATTCCTCGGAAAACACGGCCAGGGCAAAGTCGGTATGCTTCTCCGGCAGGAAACGGAACTGGCTCTGGGTGCCCCCCAGAAAACCCTTGCCCCACATCTGACCCGAGCCGATGGCGATCTCGGACTGGATCTTGTGGTAGCCCGCGCCCTTGGGGTCGCTGGCCGGGTCCAGGAAGGAGAGGATGCGCTGTTTCTGGTAGTCGTGGAGCATCAGCCAGAAGGGGTAGGCCAGGGCAGGAATGGAGATCACGGCGGTCTTGAATACCCGGCTGGTCACGCCCCGGTAGAGAATCATGCCACCCAGGATGAGGAAGATGGAGAGTCCGCTACCCAGGTCCGGCTGCTTGATCACCAGCAACACAGGGATGAGCCCCACGCCCATCACATAGCCCAAACGGAGAAAACCGAGGCGTTCCGGCTCGCGCGAGAGCATCCGCGCTCCCAGGACCAGCACGGCGATCTTGGCCAGTTCACTGGGCTGGAAATTCATGAATCCGAGGTCCAGCCAGCGCTTGGCACCGTAAATCTTC
>JAHJKV010000134.1 GCA_018822065.1 Pseudomonadota bacterium | reverse complement strand
GACGCCACTCCCGGCGACATCCCGGCCATGCTCCGCCACATCCAGGCCACGGCTTCTTCACCTGAAGTGATCATGCTCTCCTGGCACTGCGATCCGGACAAAGCGGAAATTGCCATCCGCGAAGGTGCCTGGAACTATTTCGCCAAACCCACCAGCCTGCTTCGCCTCAAAGTGGTGGTCGAACGCATCCTCGACAAAAGAGTCCGCGACCAGAACCACACCACCGTGGCCCTGAAGCGCGAACGCATCGTGGGGCACGCCCGCCCCCTGCAGGACTGCCTGGACCAAGTGGCCAGGGCCGCGACAACCGAATCCAATGTTCTGCTCACCGGGGAGACAGGCACGGGCAAGGAACTCTTTGCCAGGGCCATCCACGCCAACAGTCGCCGGATCGCCGGACCGTTTATCGTGGTGGATTGCGCCGCCCTGCCCGAAACCCTGGCCGAATCCATGCTCTTCGGCCATGAGAAAGGAGCTTTCACAAGCGCAGAGTTTCGCACGAGCGGCCTGGTGCGCGAGGCCCACCTGGGCACCCTGTTCCTTGATGAGATCGGGGAGTTGCCCCCGCCGGTCCAAAAAGTCTTTCTGCGGGTGCTGGAGTATCACTGCTTCCGGCCCGTAGGGTCCACCAAGGAAGTCCGCTCGGACTTCCGGCTGGTCTCAGCCACCAACCGCGACCTGGACCACATGGTCGAGGCTGGCGACTTCCGGCGCGACCTGCTCTACCGCCTGCGTTCCATGTCCATCGAATTGCCGCCCCTGCGCGCCATCACCGACGATATGAACGAAATCACTTGCTTCTATATTAGTAAGATCAGTTCAGCCCAAGGCATCCCCCGCAAGGGATTTTCACCAGACTTCCTGGATACGCTCATGAACTACGACTGGCCGGGCAACGTGCGGGAACTGATCAACTCCCTGGAACGAGCCATTTCCATGGCCGGTGACGAACCCATCCTCTTCCCGCGCCACCTCCCCACCTCCATCCGGGCCAAGATGGCACGATTCGCCATGGCCCGAAGTCAGCCGCCGCCCAAGCCCCATGCTCCTCCGCCCCTGGCCGCGACATCACCCCCGCCCCCGCCCTCCAAAGTACCCGAGCAAGTCGGGTCGCCCGCAGCTGCCCCCCTCTTGCAACCGCTCAAGGAGTTTCGAGCCGAACATCTGGCCAGGCTGGAACGCATGTACCTGGAAGACCTGCTGACCTCCTGCGGTGACGATATGCGCCGCTGCCTGAAGGTCTCCGGCCTCAGCCGGGCAAGGTTCTATGCCCTGCTCAGCGAACACGGGCTGCGCCGGGGATAAAGGGTGACCGCTTTTCAACAGACCGACCGGGCGGAAAGGGGCACCTGATCCAGCCAGGCAGGGTCGCAGTGGCCGTCTTGGATGGGCAGGATGCGATGCCCCACGCGATGGGCCTCATGCAGGTCGTGGGTGACCAGGATCACCGGAATCTCCAGATCGTCGACCATCTCGGTCAATTCCTCATGCAGGGCCGCGCGGGTGTTGAAATCCAGGGCCGAAAAGGGCTCGTCCAGCAGCAAGGCTTTGGGCCGCCTAGCCATGGCCTGGGCCAGGGCTCCGCGCTGACGTTCGCCGCCCGACAGGGACCCCGGACGTTTGTGACGCAGGTGCCAGATGTTGAACCGCCGCAGGTAATCCCCGGCCAGTTCCGGCTCCTCGACGGCAAAAAGCACGTTGCCGAGCAGATCCAGATGGGGGAACAGGGTATATTCCTGAAACACATAGCCCACCTTACGTTCCTGGGGCCGCACGAAGATCCCGACCTCGGAATCAAACCAGGGTCGGCGATTGAGGAGCACCTGTCCCCGGTCCGGCTTTTCCAGCCCGGCCAAGATGCGGATGAGCGTGGTCTTGCCCGACCCGGACGGCCCCACCACGGAGACGATACGCCCACGGGGACAACAGAGGTCTAGTTTCAGGTCAAAATTCGGCAATCGTTTGATAAAATTAAATTTAAGACCCATCTAATCCTTCCTTTCGATGCAGGAAATGAGCAGGAGCACCAGATAGCTAATCACGAGGAGCACCAGTGAGATCATGGCAGCCGAGCCGTATTCGAGCATTTCGACATGTTCGAAGATGGCGATGGAAGCCACCTTGGTCTGACCGGGAATGGACCCGCCGATCATCAGCGCCACCCCGAACTCACCGATGGTATGGGCAAAAACCAGGACACAGGCCGAGGCCAGCCCGCCCAACGAATTGGGCAATACCACCTTGAAGAAGGTCTCCCACGGCCCCTTGCCAAGCACCCAGGCCGTCTCGATGAGCCGACGGTCAAGCTTGGCAAAGGACGTCTTGAGGGGCTGCAGGGCAAAGGGCAGACTGTAAATGAGCGAGGCGATGACCAGACCGGTGAAGGTGAATACCAGCCGCTCCCCGAACAAGCCCTCCCAGGCCTGGCCCAAGGGGGAACGGGGCCCCATGGCCACGAGCAGGTAGAATCCGAGAACCGTGGGCGGCAACACCAAGGGGAGATTGCAGGTAGCCTCCACAAGCCCCTTGCCCCGAAACCGGCCAAAGGCCAGTCCATAGGCAAGGGGCAGGGTGAGCGTCACCAAGACCGGCGTCACGAAGAGGGCCAGCTTGGCCGTCACCCAAATTGCGGAGGTGTCCATGTCTACTTGTAGCCGTAGAGGTTGATGATCTCGCGGGCAGCAGCATCACCCAGCACGAAATCGAAGAACGCCAGGGCCAGATCGCCCGCGCCAGAGAGCACGCACGCGTTCTGGGTGATGAGCGCGGCCTCGGACACCAGCCAATATCGCCCGGTGACTCCCTTCTCCGACAAGGCCTGGGACAACGCCACGAAGGAGGCATCCGTAGCGCCGGACCAGGCATACTCGAAGGCCTGGCCCACGTTTTTTCCAAACACCAGATTGGACTCGACAGCCGGGAGCACTCCGGTCTGATCCATGGCCGCCATAGCCGCAGCACCGTAGGGTGCGGTTTTTGGACTGGCCAAGCCGATCTTCTGAACCGATGCCTCCTGCACGGCAGCTTGCCAGTCCGAGGCCTTGGCCAAGGCTGGCGAGGTGCTCCAGAGCA